>JBILDG010000023.1:0-13735 GCA_044352715.1 Chthoniobacterales bacterium
CGTCCGCCGCGCCCGTACCGGGAAACAGCCCTCCTACGAGAGGCTGTGGCGGGTCGCGTTGTTCGAGCAAAACGCCGACGCACCCGGACACGCCCTGCAAGTGCATTGCTGCGCCGACCAAATCCTCATCCACCTCGCCCGCCTCCGCCGCACGCCGCGCGCCGCCGGGGCCGCCACGCGCGTGGCCGAAGTGCTGCGCGAAATGGAACGGTCCTTCCACGATCCCTGGGACATCGATGGAGCCGCGGCCAAGGCGGGCCTCTCCCGCCACTATTTCACCAAACTTTTCCGCCGCGCAGCCGGCGAGAGTTTCCTTGCCCGACTGACTTCACTCCGCCTCGAGCACGCGGCGTCGCTCCTCGAGAGCGGCGGCCATTCCGTGGCCGGGGTGGCCTTCGCCTGCGGCTTCGGCGACTTGTCACATTTCTACCGCGTCTTCAAAGCGCGTTTCGGCCGGCCGCCGGGCCGGTGGCTCGAGGCACGCCACACGGGGAGAACGCCGAAGATCAGCCGGCGCCAGACCAGCCAACGGATTTCCGCCGTCCGCCGCTAACCGTTCGCAGCAGCATCCAAGAGTCATTGCGCTTTGTTTCACACAATAACGACTTTATTTATTGTGCTGATGCCGAAACCCGCCGCCACCCCGGTCGCCCCCATCGTTCTGCGCCGCCTGCAACTGCGCTGCGGGGACTGGTCCGTGCGTTCCCTGCGGGTCAACCGTCACCTCCAACCCTTCGACCGCTACGCCCCGCACCGCCACCCCCACGGACAACTGCTCCTTTATCTGCGTGGTTACGGCGAGCAACGCATCGGCCCCAAGCGTTACTCCGTGGGCCCCGGGGCCGTCTTTTTCATTCCGCCCGGCCGCATCCATGAATTCCGCGAAAAAGCCCCACGGCGCGCCATCTGCCTGGTGGCCAATCTGGGCGGTGCAGGCCCCAAGGCACAAGGCATCTCCCGCGGCTGGCTGTCGGCCGAAGCCTTGGCAAAAGTGCGCCAGCATGTCGCCGATCTTTCGGCAGAAAGCGGACAAAATCTGGATCTGACAGCGGGCGGAGCCGCCCTGCTTATTATCGAAACCTGTCGTGCTGCTTGCTCAAAAAACGCTCCACCGTCACGCACCGGCGCAGGCATCACCGAACGTCTCCGCAGAGCTTTGCACCCGGATGACAACTCACGCTGGCCGCGCCCTGCGGAGTTGGCCCGGCGTGTCGGCCTGCAAAAAGATTACCTGAACCGTCTCGTGCGCCGCGCTTGCGGTCTCACGCTGGGACAATGGCGCGACCGCGAACTGCTGCGCGCCGCAGAAAGCAAACTGCGCCGCGGATTGACCGTCATCGATGTCGCCGGCGAACTGGGTTTCAATGACTCGAGCTATTTCGCCCGGTGGTTTCGCAAACAAACCGGACTAACTCCCGTGCAATGGCGGGGTAATTAACGTGGGTTTCATAAAAGCTCTCCCGCGTTCAAGAGTGCCGGCGGAGGGGGTCGAACCCACACGCCCTTGCGGGCAACGGATTTTGAGTCCGTCGCGTCTGCCAGTTCCGCCACGCCGGCTTGGTCGAAATATCAATAACTTAACAAAAAATGTGGGTTGGGTGGGACTCGAACCCACAACCAACGCCTTAAAAGGGCGCTGCTCTACCATTGAGCTACCAACCCGTAAGGGAGCGCGGCAAGTTAACGCCTCGTGCGCACGACTCAAGATTTTTTCACCAAACCGAGTTCCGCCAACGCGGCTTGAACTTCGGCTGCATGATCACGGGTTTTCGCGCCGCGGACGATCCAAGCGACCTTGCCGTCCTTGATGATGAAAGACTGGCGCTTGGGAATGCCCATGATGTGGGGGACGCCGAAGGCATTGGCTACCGCGGAGTCGGTGTCGGCCAGCAAGGTGAAGGGGAGATCGTATTTCTCGGCGAATTTTTTCTGACTTTCGACCGAGTCGCCGCTCACGCCGATGATTTGCACGCCCGCGCCGCTGAAATCCGGAAATGCATCGCGCAGCGAGCAAGCCTGTGCGGTGCAGCCGCCGGTGTCGGCTTTGGGATAGAAGTAAACGAGCGTGGGGCCTTTCAAGTAGATATCGGCCAAAGCGACCTCCACTCCGTTCTGGTCTCGAGCTGAAACACGGGGCGCTTCATCCCCCGTGGCGAGAGCGTGGGCTGCCGGGCGAAGTCCGAGAAACGAGAGCACGGCCAGAGAAGCGGAAATAATATTTTTCATGCGATAGAATTAAGCTTCATATCCATCATGCACAAGCTGCACTTGCCATTTGTGCCACGGCGCCGAAATCATGTCCGCTCCATGACCAATACGCAAAAAGCCCCGGGAAGCTGGAGAATCTCCATCGCTTTTGTCGTCTCCGCGGCCGCGGCACTGGGGGCTTTGATCGCCCTGCGCGGACCTGACGCCATCGGGCTGTCTGTCGCTCAGGCGGTCGGCACATGGAAGCTGTCGGGCCCAGCCCTGTGGGATGCGCTGATGCCATTCGGCGTGCTTGGACAAAGTCTGTTTACGCTTGCGGAAACACGCGGCTGGCAAAACGCCCACGTCGTGGTCGCGTGGCTGTCGATTCTCTGCTGGTATGTGTCTCTTCCGGCCAAAACATGGCGCGGGCTTTTTCCCTTGGTTCCCGCTTTGCTGGCGGCGGTGCTGTCCAGCCCGGCCAGCGGATTCACGGGCTTCGGCTTGGCGGTGCTTGTCGCTTCCGCTTGGCGGGCATTGATAAAACATCCATCGAAGGATGTCATCATGGTGACACTCCCCGTTTTAGCCTGGCTGGTTGTTTGGCTTTCACCCGGGGCATGGGTTCTGATGTTGGTCATTCTGTTGGAATTGTTCCAACGGCTGGGCTGGAAACGTTGGTTGGTAGCAACCGCTCTTGTCGTCACCCTCACCCAGTTCACCCCCCGGGGTTTTGCCGTGTGGAGCGAGGCTTGGATTTTCCTTCGGTGGTCACCGCAAGCGTCCTTGGATGCAGCTGGAACAACGGCTTTGTTGATCACCCTTGTCGTGTTGCTGTTGGCGGGGCTTCACTTACTACGCGAGGGATCAGCAAGCGCCGCGGCGGCACCGTTCTTGCTTTTGCTGGCCGCAGGCGCGGGGCAGACCGCTTATCTCTGGCCGGCCGCTCTGTGGATGATGCCGTGCTGGCCGGCCGCCAAGGAGCAATTGGGACGAACGGGTTTCCGTATCCGCTGGTTTGTCGGCTTGGCCATGGTGCTGGGGGCGTCAGGTCTGATTCTTCTTCCGGCTAAGTCTGCCTGGCCACGCTGGTACAGCCTCGCCATGACGGACGCCGTGGTGCGTCCCACGTTGACCCGCGAAGCATTGCCTGCCGAAGGGCCGGTTTACATCAATCCGCGCGGCCAGGGTCTGGCGAGGTTCAGCGGCCATTTGCCGGATGGTGCATCAAGCGGGGATTCCTCCCGTCGGTCCCGCGAACCCTCCCTCTGGCGGGAACACGATCGCACGACGCGATACTCCGCCGTCTGGCTGCTGGGAGACAAATCGGACTACGCTCCGCTGGCTCGCCACCTTGGCGAGTCACCCGATTGGAAGCTGGCAGCGGTGGATGCCACGGGGGTTCTTTTTCTCCGCGAACCGCGCACCGAGGAGTTTGCCACGGAGCCGGCCCAGCAATATGCCCGAGATATGTGGGGAGGGGCCAACCGCTCGCAATTTCTCGCCGGAGCTGCGTTATCGAGCTTGGCCGCGAACTACCTCCCCGAAGCGGGAGAGCTTTCCCTCGCGGCCACAAGCAACTCACGGCAATCCGCACCGGCAGCTGCGGCGCACGCGCGCACACTGATTGCGTCGGGCGTCATTCGCTCGGCTCTTGATGAAAGTCTCCGCGCCACCAAGCTCGACCCGACATCCGTGGAGGCATGGGAGGTCCGCACCGAGGCTTTGCTCCACGCGGGCATGGTAAACGACGCCTATGCCGCCAGCCAACGCGGCGCCCGACTCGCGCCCGGAGACGCCGGAACACTCTGGCTGGCCGCGCGAACTGCCAACGCGGCGCGGGCTTTCCAGACCGAAGCGGAGTTGCTCGAACAGCTCATCTCCCTCACCGAGGGACGCGGGGGCGATGCGGGTTTTTATTATCTCTACCTCGGTCAGTCCTACGCCAAGCAAGGCCTCACCCGGCCGGCCCTTTACAATCTCGAGAGAGCTGCGGACGCTCCCGGTTTGACGGACGAACAACGGGAACAGCTCCGGGAGGAAGTCGAAGCGATCCAATCCTCCCCGGCCGCGCGCTGATTTCTTTCTGCTTAACCTGCGGCGCCCGCAAGATTACGATCGGGGCGTGAGTAAAAAATCCGCCCGCCGCCGCAAACAAGACATCCGCAAATATTCCTCGCCTGTCCTCGACGGACCCGAACGCGCCCCCAGCCGCGCCATGCTTTACGCGGTCGGCTACCGCCAGGAGGACTTTGCCAAACCGCAAATCGGCATCGCTTCGACCTGGAGCATGGTCACGCCTTGCAACATGCACCTCGACATCCTCGCCCGCGAGGCCGCCTCGGGCGCCAACAAAGCCGGCGGGAAGGGCGTGATTTTCAACACCATCACCATCTCTGACGGCATTTCCATGGGCACCGAAGGCATGAAGTATTCCCTCGTTTCCCGCGAGGTTATAGCCGACTCGATCGAGACCGTCGTCGGTTGCGAAGGTTTCGATGGTTTTGTGGCCATCGGCGGATGCGACAAAAACATGCCCGGCTGCATGCTCGCCATCTCGCGCCTCAACCGCCCCTCCGTCTTTGTTTACGGCGGCACCATTTTGCCGGGCTGCCTCAACGGGCAAAACCTTGATGTCGTCTCCGTTTTTGAAGCGGTCGGACAACGCGCCGCCAATAAAATCTCCGACAAACAGCTGCAGAAGATCGAGTCCTGCGCCATTCCCGGTCCCGGTTCCTGCGGCGGCATGTACACGGCGAACACCATGGCCTCCGCGATCGAAGCCATGGGCATGAGCCTGCCGAACAGCTCCACCCAAGCCGCTGTCTCCGACCACAAAAAGAAGGATGCCCGCGACGCCGGGGCCGCCGTCCTTCACCTCCTCAAACGCGGCATCCTTCCGTCGGATATCATCACCCGCGAGGCCTTTGAAAATGCTCTCACCGTCATCATCGCCCTCGGCGGTTCGACAAACGCCGTGCTTCACATGCTGGCGATGGCTCATGCGGCCGATGTGAAACTCTCCATCGACGACTTCACCCGCATCGGTCGGCGTGTTCCCGTGCTGGCAGACCTCAAACCCAGCGGCAAATTCGTCGTTTCAGAATTGGTTTCGATCGGCGGCATCGTTCCGATGATGAAAGAACTTCTTTCCGCCGGCCTGCTCCACGGCGACTGCCTCACGGTCACCGGCCAGACGCTCAAACAAAACCTCGCCCCCTTCAAGCCCTACCCCAAAGGCCAGATGGTCGTGCGACCGCTCGGCAACCCCATCAAGAAAGACAGCCACCTCGTCATTCTTTACGGCAACCTCGCCCCCGGTGGCGCCGTCGCGAAAATTTCGGGCAAGGAAGGCGAAAAATTCCGCGGCAAAGCCCGGGTCTTCGACTCCGAGGAGAAAGCTCTCGCCGCCATTCTCGATGGTGCGGTGAAAAAGGGCGATGTCGTCGTGATCCGCTATGAAGGACCGAAAGGCGGACCCGGCATGCGTGAAATGCTCGGACCCACCTCCGCCGTCATGGGCAAGGGCCTCGGGCAAGACGTCGCCTTGATCACCGACGGACGTTTCTCCGGCGGCACCCACGGCTTTGTCGTCGGCCATATCACACCCGAAGCCTACGACGGCGGACCGTTGGCCCTGGTCAAAAACGGCGACCCGATCGAGATCGACGCCGTCAAGCATACCCTCAATCTGGGCATTTCCGCGGCCGAACTCAAAAAGCGCCGCGCCAAATGGAAACAGCCCAAACCTCGCTACCACCGTGGTGTGTTGGCCAAGTATGCCGCCACCGTCACCAGCGCGTCCTTGGGAGCCGTGACCGACGCCGGCTTGTAAATGCTGCGCGCGGTCATCTTCGATTGGGACGGCGTGGTGGTGGACTCGTCCTCGCTCCACGAGCGAAGTTGGGAAATGGTTGCCGCCCTGCGGGACCTTTCATTGCCTGCTGATCATTTCAAACGCGGCTTCGGCAAAAAAAACAACATCATCATCCCCGACCTCGGCTGGGCGACCGATCCCGTCGAGATCGCGGCACTGGCCCACGAAAAAGAGGAGACCTACCGCACATTGGTCCGGAAACATGGCATTGCTCCCTTGGCCGGGGTGCGGGAACTTCTCGAAGCCCTGCAAAACAACGGCATCCCGGCCGCCATAGGCTCATCCACCGAACGCGCCAACTTGGACCTGTTGCTCGATTTGATGAACCTGCGCCGATTCTTCCAAGTGATTGTGTCCGGCGAGGAAGTCACCCATGGCAAACCTGATCCCTCGATTTTCCTGCTGGCGGCCGAGCGACTCGGCCAAGCCCCGCAGGATTGTCTCGTCATCGAGGATGCGCACGTCGGCATCGCCGCCGCCCGCCGCGCCGGCATGCCCGTTCTCGCCGTAGCCACCACCCATCCGCTTCCGGAGTTACAGAATGCCGATGCCGCCGTGGAAAGTCTCTGCGGGGTCACCCCGGAAGCGTTGCGGCAAATTGCCGGATCGCAAAATCTTAGCCCAATCGCTTGCGCTCCCGCGGGTTTGGTGAAACATTTCTGCCATGCGGAAAGCGCCAACTCTCAGCCATCGGCTTGAATTTCGGTTGCCCGAACACGCACCTGCCCTGCGCACCGTGGTGTGTTTGATTGAGGAAAATCTCGCCTGTCATCCCTCACCAAATGCCAAGCTCGAAGGCCTCGACGGCGAGTGGGGCGACGATATCGCGCGCTCATGGACGGCCCTGCATGAGATCATGGTGCAACTCGAAGAAGCTGCCGATCGCCTTGATGCCGCCTGCCAGCGGGCCGACTGCTGATCAACGGTCGCCGAAGGAAATTCCGACAGAGCGGGCTGCTGACACCGTCTCCGAATCCGGCTCCACCGTGCGCAGCTTGCGCACCGCTTTGGCAATCGGAACCCCGCCCACATGATAATTGAGATATGTCACCATGTGGCCGAATTTGCCCTGAGCAATCAAGCGCACCGCCCCCACCCCGAATCTTGTCGCGAGTATGCGGTCCAAGGCACTGGGTGTCCCTCCGCGCTGCAAATGGCCAAGCATGACAAAGCGCGCTTCTTGGCCGGTCGCCGCTTCCAAATCTTCCGCCAAACGCTCGCCGATTCCACCCAACCGGACCTCACCGGCGCCGCGTAGTTTTGCCTTTTTGGTGACCAGCTTACCCTCCCCTTGCTCCTTGGCTCCCTCGGCCACGACAATCATCGTGCTGCCGAAACCGTCGGACTTGCGTTGCTTGAGCAAATCCACGAGGCAGTCCTTGCGATAAGGTATCTCGGGAATCAGCACCACATCCGCGCCGCCTCCCAAACCACCATGCAGGGCAATCCATCCGGCATGGCGTCCCATTACCTCAACCACCATGATGCGCTTGTGGCTGCGGGCAGTCGTGTGCAAACGGTCGAGAGCATCCACGACCACCGCAGTGGCCGAGTCGAAACCGAATGTCATCGCCGTGGCGGACAAATCGTTGTCGATCGTTTTGGGCACACCGACCACGGGCACTCCCGCCGCGTGCAACTGCAATGCCGTGCTCAACGACCCGTCGCCCCCGATGCAGACAAGGGCATCCAGACCGAGACCCTCGAAGGTTTCCCGGGCTTCGCTCAAAATCGCCCGCGGTATTTTCGCGGTGGTCCCTTCACCGACTTTGGCGGCAAATCGTCCGCGGTTCACCGTGCCAAGGATCGTTCCACCCATCGGCATGATGCTATCCACTCCATTCGGATCGAGCTTGCGGTAACGCACCGGCGAGAGCATGCCCTCATACCCGTCGGCAAACCCGACGACATCCCAACCTTGCTCGTGAGCCGCCCGCACAACACCGCGAATCACGGCATTGAGGCCGGGACAATCTCCACCACTTGTAAGAACACCGATTTTTCCGATTTTGCCTCGTTTCATGCGAGACCGAAGCAGCAGGTTCAGTGCCAAACCCGCCCCGACAAGTAACCTCAGCTTCCGGAATCGCCTTTCAGCATGGCCGCGAGGCGTTTGTCGGGCCCGGCTCCAAGTTCGAGAGCCTTCTCATAGTGGCGCTTGGCCAACGCGATCGACGGAGGCTTGGCCGTCGCGTAGATGACGGCGAGGTTGAAGTGAGCCTCGGCGTAATCCGGCTTCACCGTGACCGCCCGGCGAAGGGCTTGTTCCGCCTTGCCAAATTGGCCGATCTGGCTTGAAGCGACTCCCAGATAATTCAGCGTGATCGGATCGTCGGCCACAGCGGAATTGGCCCTTTCTAGGTAGGCGATGGCGTCGTCGATGCGGTTTTGCTCGATCATGACGGCACCCAGCGTCGTGAGACTGAATGCGTCGTCGGGAGAAACTTTGATCGCTTTCTCCAGGGCCAACTGGGCAGCGGTGAGCTTGCCCTGGCGGAATTGCGAGACCCCCAGATTGGCCAAGGCCACGACATTTTCCGGCTGCAACTCGAGGAACTGCTGGTACAGCATCTCCGCACCGGAAAAATTACCACGCACAAATTGGTCCCGCGCTTCATTGATCAATGCGGCGACTTCCGGCGGCATGGTTACCCCCGTATCGGCTGTCGCTTCGCTCGCATCGGCTGCGGTTGACTCTTCCGGAGCGGGAGCCGGCGCAGGCTCATCGGCAGGCGAGGAACTCGGAGCAGGTTCTCCGGCCAGGGAACTGTCCGCCTGGGGCTTCAAGACTTCGACCGCGGCAGAAATCGTGCCCGCTCCCGTCTCCGCATCCGCATCCATCAGCGTGATGACGGGGCGTTTCAACATTTCCTGCTCGGCCTCGGTCAACTCCAAGGTTGGTTTGGCCAACTCGTTGATTTTGTCGTTGAGCGTATCGGAGCGGATTTCCAAGCGGGCCATTTCTTCCTGCGCGAGTCGGTAAGCCTGCTCGCGCCGGGCCTGCTCTTTGATCTGCCGCATGATGATGCCACGGAGAACCTCGTTTTCCTCCTGGATAATTTTGGCGTCGGCTGCAGTGACATCGCCAAGCTTGATCGCGGCCAAGGCGCCTGTGACCTCGTCATACTGTTTGAGCAGTTGGTCGTTGACCGCCTGCAATTGGTCGAAGCGTGCACGGTCGTCTTGCAGCTTTGTTTGGGCATCCGCCAGTTCGGCGCGAACTTTGTCCAAATCCCCCTGCAATCCGGCGATGACCTGCTCCTTGGCCGACGCATCGCTTTCCATCCCCTCGATTTTGCCGGCGGCCTCGGCCAGTTTTTCCTCAAGCTGGCGATTCGCCTCGATGAGTTCGGCCGATTTTTCGAGGGCGGACTTGGCCTCGGTTGCTTGCAGCTGGGCTTCGTCACGCGCCGCGATGAGCTGAGTCCGCTCCTCCTCCAACTCCAAGACACGGGCTGCCACCCGCTGGGTTTCTTCCTTGGCGCTTTCCGCCTCGCGGGCCGCTTCATCTCGGGCCGTCACCAAGGTATCGCGTTCTTGCTCGAGTTCGGTTGCGCGTGCTTTGGCCGCCTCGGCTTCTTCTTGGGCCGTGGTGAGTTGGCCGCTCAATTCATCAACTTGCTTGGCTTTGGCCTCGACTTGGCCCTGCAATTCCTCTTTTTCGGCGGCGGCCGCAGCCAGCGTTTCTTCCTGCTTCTGCGCCAGATCGGTCAGGCGTTTGAGCTCTTCCTCGGCGGCCCCGGATTGCGAGGCCCCGCTGTCGCCGGCCTCTTTGAGCTGTCGCAACTGGGTATTCAGATCAACCACGGCAACCTTGGTCTTCTCCAATTCCATGCTCACGTTGAGCAGATCTGCCTCGTTTTGTTTCAACTCAGTCTCGAGTTGCTCCCCGCGCTTGCGTTCGATTTGGAGTTGCTGCCGCAATTTATCGACGTCGGCTCCCGCCACACCGGCATCGGCAGCAACCGCTGCGGCATCAGATTCCGCATCCTCTCCCCCCAGCGAGATGGAAATGGTCGGCGGGGTTGCTCCGCTCTCGCGACGCGGCGGCCTCACCGGGGGCAACACATCCTCTTCCCCACCATCGGTCATGACCAAGTCGGGCGGCGGCCCCAAGGTCGGTGAATCGAGCGAGCCTTCGAGTCGGACGATCGCCTCTTGCGTTTTGCGCAGACGAAAATCAACGACCAACGGCTGCCAGTCCGGGTTTTGCGATTTGATCTGGCTCAGCTGCGTGGCGACATAACGGAATTTGGCGATGGCATCGGCCGCACGGCCCTCGCGTTCGAGGCGCTCGCCTCGTTGATATTCCTGGTAAGCCGAGAAGAAATCTTTCGACGGATCATCTTGCGCCCGCAGGGGCGCCCCGCAGGACGCCGCCAGAACCATCATGAGGATGATTGTCCGGACCGGTTTCATCGAATGGACGAGCATAGGACAGAGTTTGAAAAAATCAATGGCTGCGCCCTATATCGCCCTTTGATCATTCCGGCGCAGTTTGACAGGTTCCCGCGTCCCCGCTAAGTTTCGCGCGTTATGGGCAAACCCCACCCATGATTCCCATGGAGTCCTTGCTCGACAGGCATGTGCTGGTGTTGAACCGGTTGTGGCAGGCCGTCAACGTCTGCAGCGCCCGACGCGCCTTTGCTTTGCTTTATCAGGGCCATGCCAATGTTGTCTGGCGTGACCGGGAGGACAATTACCTCAGTCACGATTTCGCCAGCTGGCACGACTTTTCACAGTCCGAACCGGACGAAGACATGGTGCAATCCGTGCGCTTCAAGATTCGCGTCCCCACCGTTGTTGTCCTGGTGCTCTTCGACCGCCTTCCCAGCAAAGAGGTCAAATTCACCCGACAGAACATCTACGAGCGCGACAACCACACTTGCCAATATTGCGCACGCACCCTCGACCGCAACGAACTCAACCTCGACCACGTGCTGCCCCGCCAGCGAGGTGGCCAGACCACTTGGGAAAATGTCGTCTGCAGCTGCATTCCCTGCAACACCCGCAAGGGCAACCGCCTCCCGCACGAGGCCAACATGAGACTGCTTAAAGAACCCAAACGCCCCCGTTGGCGCCCGTTCATTCATCTCACCTACTCGTCAGCCGTCCATGAGAGCTGGAAGCACTTCGTTGATGTGGGGTGCTGGAACGTCGAACTGGGTGATTGACCCTTTTGTTTTCCCGGACTTGCCTTTTTGGGATCAGGATTGGTAAAAGCTAATGTCTCGATGAAACCCCTCTTTACCATTGTCGCCTCGGCACTCTTGACCTCGCTGGCGCTGGCCGACATCCAGCAACCTCCTTCATCCGAATGGGGCCCGACCCGCAAACTCGGACGCGGTCTGGGCAACATATGTTTCGGCATCACCGAAATTCCCGATTCCATGCTTTCGGTCAACTACTTCGAAGGCAACTCGGCCGCTTTCAGCTACGGCATTGTTCGAGGCGTAGGACGCACCTTCGCCCGGATCGGTTACGGACTCTACGACACCTTCCTCTTTCCCTTTCCGACCTACAAAGGAACCTACGCCCCGCCATATCGCAGCAATGTGCAGTGGATCTGGAGCGGCTATTCCGAATTCCCGCCCGAGCTGCTCTTCGAAACCCGCTACCCCTACGTGCGCGACGATCAGCAGGATCCCTGATCTCTCAAGCACCGCGGATCAGACATCCTTGTGCGGCTTGTAACCGCCCACGAATTCCCTGCGAAATTCGTCAAAACATCCCTGCTCGATAACTTCGCGCACCTTCGCCATCAGGCCGATGTAAAAGTGCAGGTTGTGTAGCGAGATCAACCGCAAGCCGAGTATTTCTTCGGCTTTGACCAAGTGCCTCAGGTAAGCGCGCGAAAAGTTCGCGCACGCGTAGCAATCACACCCGGCCTCGATCGGCCCCTCGTCGAGCGTGAAGCACGCATTCTTCAAATTGAGCGTGCCCGCAGCCGTGAAAGCCGTCCCGTTGCGCGCCACCCTCGTCGGCAACACGCAATCAAACATGTCGATCCCGCGCGCCACCAACTCGACCATTTGCGGCGGCGTGCCCAAGCCCATCGCATAGCGGGGGCGATCCTCCGGCAGGTGCGGCACGGCATATTCCACCGCTTTCATCATCTCGGGCTCGGGTTCGCCCACACTCACCCCGCCCACCGCGTAGCCGTCCCAGCCCATCGCCACCAACTCCTGCGCGGACCGGACCCGCAAATCCTCGTGGCTCGACCCCTGCACAATGCCGAAAAGCAATGGACGCTCCCCCGCATCATTGCGGGCAGCCCACCAATCAAGAGAGCGCCTCTCCCAGCGCAATGTTAGTTCAAGACTCTTGGCCGCCGCCTCATGCGTGCACGGGTGCGGCGGACATTCATCGAACGCCATCACGATGTCCGACCCCAGCACCTGCTGGATTTCCATCGATGTCTCCGGTCCGATAAAACACGCCGCGCCGTCGAGATGGTTTTGGAAATGCACACCTTCCTCAGTAATGCGGCGCAGTTTGGACAACGAAAACACTTGGAACCCGCCGCTATCCGTCAAGATCGGCCCGTCCCAGCCCATGAACCGATGTAACCCACCCAGCCGACGAATCACCTCCAACCCCGGCCTCACAAACAAATGGTAGGTATTGCCCAAGATCACCTGGGCATTGAGTTCGTGCAGTTCTCGGGGACTCACCGCCTTGACCGTTCCCTGCGTTCCCACCGGCATGAAGACCGGCGTCTCGATCACCCCTCGTCTGGTGCGAAGCCGACCGCGACGGGCCGCGGAGCTTTGGTCCGCAGCCAAGACCTCGAAACACCCGCTCACGCCCCTGTTTCCCAAACCGTGCGCCCACACACGATCGTCCGGACCGCCCGGCCTTTCAGCCGCCAGCCGTCAAAAGGTGTATTGCGCGCCTTCGATGCGAATTTTTCTTTGTCCACCACCCATTCGAGCTCCGGATTGAGCAGCGTTACGTCGGCGGCTGCGCCGATAGCCAGCGTCCCGCGATCCAAGCCCAGCAAGCGGGCTGGATTCACCGTAAGCATGGCCACCAACCGCGGCAGATCAACCACCCGGCGCTCGTGCAGCAGCAACTGACAAAACAATCCGACAGCTGTCTCCAAGCCGATGATCCCGAAGGGTGCTGCGGCGAACTCCACTTCTTTCTCGTAAACCGCGTGCGGCGCGTGATCCGTCGCCAGAATCTCGATCGTTCCATCCGCAATCCCCCCGAGCAAAGCCTCGATATCAGAACGCTCACGCAATGGAGGGTTCATCTTGAAATTCGTGTCGTAGTCTTTCAGCGACTCATCCGTCAGGGCAATGTGATGCGGACACACCTCACCGCTCAACGGAATACCCCGTGACCGGGCCTCGCGCAGCAAGCGGACGCTTCCGGCCGAGGAAAGATGCTGACAGTGGATTTTGGTGCCGGTGGCTTCGGCCAGCAGCGCATCGCGCGCCACCATGATTTCTTCCGCCATGCGCGGCCAACCTCTCAAGCCCAACATCGTGCTCCAATACCCTTCGTGCATCAATGCATCGCCCCCGGCCATCGTGGCGTCCTGACAGTGATCAAGCACCGGCAAGCCGAACATCCCGCAATACTCCGCCGCACGGCGCATGACCTCGTGGTTCTGCACGCACCGTCCGTCATCGGTCACCGCTACGATGCCGGCTGAGGCCATCG
>JBILDG010000190.1:0-4222 GCA_044352715.1 Chthoniobacterales bacterium
GCATCGGCATCGGTCAACGCAGGGCGGCAGCTGGCAAAGAGCGGTGGTTGCTCGATTGTTTGCGGTGCGCCCGTGCCGCGCAAATGCTTGGGGCGATCGGCCGTGACGGCGATGAGGGGCAAGCCGCTGTAATGTGCTTCGAGCATGGCGGGCAACAACTCGGCAGCCGCCGTGCCGGAGGTTGTGATGACCGCGACCGGTGCACGATCACGGCGGATGCGCCCCACCGCGAAAAATCCCGCGCTGCGTTCTTCGAAAAACGAAATGATGTCGAACGATGCCCGGGCCGCGTCGCAGGCCATGACCAGCGGGGCATTGCGTCCGCCCGGGCAAACGCAAATCGTGCGGACTCCGGCCGCGTGCAGGGCGAGCAGGGTCTCCGTCGTGAGGGCACGGTTGATGTCGGTCGCGTTCAAAGCCCGAGGTTGCCACGGGTGGCGGCAAGTTTCAGGCGCAATTCCGCGGTCTCACGGATAAGGTCGCTGCCGGTGACCAGACCGCAGCCCGCGCCGCATCGCGTATCTTTGTCATTCCATTGCACATGCCGGATGGCCACCAGACATCGCGCCTGCCCTCCCGGCAGCAGCAGACCGAAGGGCGCGGCAAAATGTCCGCGCGGCTCGCTGTCCAGTTGCGGGATCCATGACCGCCAAAGTTCGCGCGGGGCGGTGCCGACAGCCGGTGTCGGGTGGAGGCGGCCGACCAAGTCGTCGAATTCCAAGGCCGAGGAGTGGGCCACCCGCAGATCGGTGCGCAGATGCGAAAGAATGCCGATGCGCCAGAGCCGGGTGGCGCCGCGGATGATGCGGCCCAACGGGGTAAGCTGGGTGGCGAGATCATCAAGCACCACGCGATGCTCGGAGAGTTCCTTGGGGTTTTCCAAAATCGCATCCGGCGCCGTGTCGGCCCCGGCCGTGCCGGCCACGGCCATCGTGTGAACCTCCACGCCATCGTCTTCAAAGAGCAACTCCGGCGAAGCGCCGAGGAGACCACCGTGTTGATTCCAGCAACCGTAGGGCACGAGACCGGACGGCAAGTTGGCCAGCGCCCGCAAGGCCCGCTCCCGCTCCGGGATGGTGAGAGGGCCGGCGCTGTGCTCGAACACGGCCGGGACGGCTTTGCGCAGCTCACCATGCTGCAAGGCGGACTGCACTATGGAAAACGCCGAGGCGAAGGAGGCTTCGTCGAATTTTTCCCACACACGCGCTGTTTCTTCCTCCGCGAGGTGATGGGCGAGCCCGTCGGGCGACACCGCGGCACCCTGCGGATAAACGCGCCACGGCGCTGGGTCGGTCAGGAAAAAGTCAGGCGCGTAGAAAGACGGGCGACCGGGGCAGGGACGGGTCCGCTTTTCGGGCGTTCCCCACGCGATGATCCAGCGGTCCTCGGACCAAGCAAAGAGGGCTCCGCTTTGAAGGAATTCGCGGATCTGAGCTTGCGACGGCATCGACCGGTGCAGCCAGTCGGCCTGGAGGGCTGGATCGGGATCGGCCGCGGCGGTGCTCATCATGAAAAATTACGCTTTGGGCGTGTGGAGAGTTTCAGCTTGGCGGTTGCGGGCTGCCGAGCAGTTTTTTGGGCTTTCGTCGGGAGGCGACCGGTTTAGGGTGAATGCGTGGGTATTTCTCTGGCCGAATTTGTCATCCGCTGGTTCGTCACAGCCGTAGCCGTGTTTGCCGCGGCTTGGATTGTTCCGGGGATCAATTACACCAGCTTCACGGCGCTGGCTTTTGCCTCACTGCTGCTCGGCATCATCAACGCGCTCGTGCGTCCGGTGTTGCTGATCCTCTGCCTGCCGCTGATCTTGGTGACGATGGGGTTGTTTATCCTCGTGCTCAATGCGTTGCTGCTGTGGTTCGTCGCCGGGATTTTGCCCTCGGGGCAATTCACCGTGGCCGGATTTTGGGCGGCTTTCTGGGGCGCCTTGGTCATCAGTATCGTGAGCTGGATTCTCAGCGCGTTTTTCCGGGGGAGCGACGGGCAGGTTTATCTGCTGACGCATCACACGGAGATCAAGCAGGCGCGCGGCCGCACGCTCAACTGAAATGATGATCCCCGCGGGCTTGCGACGGTGGCTCGAGGGTGGACGCACCGGCGTGAAAGTGTGCGGCATCACGCGCGAACAAGACGCGCTGGCGGCCATCGAGTCGGGCGTTGATGCGCTGGGCTTCAATTTTTACCCGAAATCCAAACGTGCGGTGAAGCTGTCGGAGGTCGCTCCGTGGATCGCGCGTTTGCCCGGCGGGGTGGGGCGTGTGGCAGTGTTGGTGCAGCCGGACGAGGCTTTGCTCGGCGAACTGGCCGCGTCGGGGCTTTTCCACGCGTTGCAATTCCACGGCGGTGAATCTCCGGATTTGTGCGCGAGGTGGGGCGGGGGATTTTATGTCAAAGCCTGCCCGATTGCCGACGAGGCCTCTGCCGAGTCGGCGCTGCGCGATCCGGCGCCTTGCCTCCTGCTCGACGCCCACGCCCCGGGCGACTTCGGCGGCACGGGACGTGTGATTGATTGGACCATCGCCGCGTCGGTCGCGGTGCGGGCGGGGCGTCCGGTCGTCCTGTCCGGCGGACTCCATCCGGGCAATGTGGCCGAGGCGGTGCGGCGGACGGAACCGGCCGCGGTGGATACTGCCAGCGGCGTGGAATCGTCACCGGGTATCAAAGATGCGGCACGCATGAGGGATTTCGTGCAAGCGGTGCGGGGAATCGCGTCTTAGACGATGGAAGGCAACGTCCTTGCATGAGAAAAGGAAAGTTCGCCCTGCTGTTGCACGCGCATCTGCCGTTTGTGCGGCATCCCGAGCACGGGGACTTTCTGGAGGAGGATTGGTTCTACGAAGCCATCGGGGAAACTTACGTCCCGCTGCTGCGGATTTTCGAGCGGCTGGCGGACGAGCAAGCGCCGGTGCGTTTGACCATGTCGCTCACGCCGACGTTGTGCACGATGATGGAGGATCCGTTGCTGCAAGAGCGGGCGGCACGGCATCTGGAACGATCATTGGCGTTGGCCGAGAGCGAAGTGCGGAGGACCGAGGGCGACGTTGCGCGCAACGAATTGGCTCACTTTTACCTCCAGCGCTTGCTCGGCGTGCGGAATTATTTCGAAAAGCGCAGCCGGCGCTTGGTGCCGGCTTTCCGCGAGCTGCAAGAACGGGGGCTGCTGGAGATCATCACCTGCGCCGCGACGCATGGTTACCTGCCGCTCATGGCGGAATATCCCGAAGCGGTGCGGGCGCAGATCATGGTGGCACGGGATTACCACCGTCAGCTTTTCGGGCGCGACCCGCGGGGGATCTGGCTGCCCGAGTGCGGGTATTTTCCGGGTGTCGAAAAATTTCTCGTCGAGGCCGGGATGCGCTGGTTCGTGTTGGACGCGCACGGACTGATGTTCGGCCGTCCGCAACCCCGCTTTGCCATTTACGCGCCCTGTCAGACCCCGGGCGGTCCGGCCGCGTTTGCCCGTGACCGGGAGTCGAGCCGCCAAGTATGGAGCCAAGAGGAAGGCTATCCGGGCGATCCGGCTTACCGTGATTTTTACCGCGATATCGGCTTCGAGTTGGGGCTGGATTATCTGCGGCCTTTTCTGGGGGCGGACGAACAACGCAAATTCACCGGGCTGAAATACCACCGCATCACCGGTCGAACGGAGCACAAGGAATTGTACCACCGTCCGTGGGCCGAGGCGGCGGCCGATGCGCATGCCGGGGATTTCCTGCGCAGCCGGGTCGCGCAGTTTCGTCCGTTGTGCGAAGAGATGCCGTTGGATCCCTTGGTGCTGAGTCCCTATGACGCAGAATTGTTCGGCCACTGGTGGTTCGAGGGGCCGGAGTTTCTGGATATGTTTTTGCGGAAGGCGGGGTATGACCAGACGGTCTTTGATTTGACGACGCCCACGGACTATCTGCAGGACAATCCGGTGCTGCAGGTCGTCCAACCCACGGCGTCAAGCTGGGGCAACAAAGGGTATTCCGAGGTGTGGCTCGATCCGTCGAACGCGTGGATTTACCCGCATCTGCACGAGGCCGCCCGCCGGATGACCCGGTCGGCGCGCACGCATGCGAGGACGCGCACGCGGTGGAAAAAGGACACCCTGCTGCAGATGGCGCGGGAGTTGTTGCTGGCGCAATCGAGCGACTGGGCCTTCCTCATACGCACCGGCACGGCCGGAAATTATGCCGCGCGGCGGACCAAAGATCACCTCCTGCGCTTCAACCGGCTCTACGAA
>JBILDG010000191.1:0-4209 GCA_044352715.1 Chthoniobacterales bacterium
GCACTCGAACAGCGCAACGTCGTCCTGCGGCAGATGGAAGACCAAGGCTACATCTCGTCACGGCAAAGATCCGAAGCCCAAGCGGAACCCCTACTTCTTGCCTCCGAGCGCCCGGCGCCCCCGCAAGAAGATTGGGCCATGGAACTTCTCTGGCGCGAACTGGAGCGCATCTTGCCTCAGGACGTTCTCGATGCGGCGGGTTTGAAAATTTACACCACGCTCGACGGACCGATGCAACGAGCTGCCGTGGAAGCGATTGAAGCCCAACTCCAATCGGTGGAGGCGCACACCGGCTACCCTCATACTCGCAAAGCAGAAACGAATTTTGTCGATCCACAAAGCCGCGGCGGCACGCCTTATTTGCAAGCTGCCGCCATGGCGATCGACAACCATAGCGGCGGCATCCGCGTGCTCGTCGGGGGACGTGACTACAAGACCAGTAAATACAACCGCGCATACTTCGCCGAGCGTCAGGTCGGATCCGCCGTTAAGCCGTTTGTTTACGCCGTGGCTTTCGCCAATGGTCTTCATCCTGACACCCCGGTCAGCGATGATCGTATCCGCTCGGGAGAGTTGCCCAAAGAGTTCGGACAATACAATCCGTCAAACAGCGATGACACCTACCGCGGCCTGTTGCCGGCCAAAGACGGTCTGGTGCTCTCCCGCAACACCATGAGCGTACGCATAGGAACGATGGCCGGGATAGATCGTGTAAGGGAATGCATTTTGGCAGCAGAGTTAACCAAAGATGCACCGCGATTTCCCTCGATTTTTCTCGGCTCTTTCAGCGGAACACTGCGGTCTCTCACAGTGGCATACGCTGCGTTGGCCAATGACGGAATCGCCCCCAGCCCGCACCTTCTCGACCGGGTGGAAGATCCGCAGGGCCGTGTCATTTACAGATACAAGGGCTCGGTCCAAAGATTCGTGCCGTCTTCAGCAGCCAAGCTGACCTCCGCCGTTCTGCAGGAGGCCATGACACGCGGCACCGGCGCTGTAGCCGCAGCCTTCGGCTACAAGGGCAGGGCCGCAGGCAAGACAGGCACAACCAACGAATACCGCGATGCGTGGTTTATCGGATACGACTCGGAGACAACTTGCGGAGTTTGGGTTGGTTTCGACCAACCTAAGACCATCGTTGATCGAGGATACGGCGCGACTTTGGCTTTGCCGGTCTGGGCCAAAATCATGAGTGCCGCCGGAGGCAGTCGTTAAGAAGCTTGCGAAGCATCACGCATTTTATCCAAAACGCGTCGGGCCGCACCGGAATCGATCGACTCGTTTGCACGCGCCACACCCTCCTCCCAGTCAACGGCTACCGCGGCAACCTGCAATGCCGCAGCGGCATTGATCACCACAAGATCCCGCGCAGCTCCACGACGCTCTCCCGAGAGAATCTGCCGCAGAATCGCGGCATTTTCGGCGGCATCACCACCGAGTAATTCATGAAGTTTGGCAGCAGGCACCCCGAGTTCGGCCGGATGCAACGTCGTGGTGGAAGCCGCGCCGGCGATCACCTCCGCCACAACCGTAGGCCCCAGCGTGGATATCTCGTCCATGACTCCCCCTTGACTGGCTCGGCCATGGACAATCCAAGCTCGTTCACGCCCCAAAGAAGGCAGCACGGAGGCATAAAGCGGCACAAGACTTTCGCTGAAAACCCCGGCCAACTGGTAAGCGGGACGCGCCGGATTGAGCAGCGGGCCGAGCATGTTGAAGATTGAGGCGCGCTTGCGTTCGCCCAAAATCTTGCGGGCGGCAACGACCGACTTGAACGCCGGATGAAAACGCGGAGCAAAGAGAAAAACAGCCCCCGCCTCTTGGAGCATTTGTTGCAAACGATCCTTCGGTGCGTCGAGCGAAATGCCCAGCGCCTCCAACACATCCGCCCCTCCGCTGCGGGAGGTAATGCCCCGGTTGCCATGCTTGACCAGACGCGCCCCCGCTCCGGCAGCCACAAACATGACAGCAGTGGATACATTGAATAGGCCAAGCTTGTCACCGCCCGTGCCGCATACGTCGAGAACAGGCCGCAGTCCGTCCGTAACCTCAAAAGGTTCGGCGACTTTCATAAAAGCCGAGGCAAATGCGACAACTTCCTCCGGCCTTTCTCCCCGCAAATGCAGAGCCTCGAGAAAATCCGCCTTTTCCACATCAGAGCATTCGGCCGAAAGCAGCCCCTCGACGATTGCGGGCACATCTTCGGGCAAAAGAATCTCTCCCTGACTGACTTTTCCGATCCAATGTTTCATGACATGACCTCATCGAGACGTTCACGCAATTGAACTGCGGGCCATTGGCCTGAAACTTGTGGCCGGTCGAGGTACCCGTAATTGAGACGGGAACCCGCCGCCGCAAGAGCCAACCGGGAGACGCGCCCCAATGGCCCCATTCCCATCGTAGCCAGCGCAATCGAAGGATAGAGCGATTGCAACTGGAGAAGCACCGCCAAGTCTTTCGGTCCGCGGAGCATTGTGGCGATTTTCACAAAGTCCGCACCGGACCGCCTGGCAGCACCTACAACCTCCCGCAAACGCACCAGACCCGGCGTGCCTCGAAAGTCGTGGAAGGAAATCACAGAAAGAGTCCCGCGCTCTGCGGCTGACGCCAATACCGGTTGCATCGGCCCGACAGAACGCAACTCGACATCGACAGCTGACGCCAAGGGCAATAATTCCTGATACAGAGACCGTCGGGCCGTCGACGATAGATTTCCCGCTCCACCTTCGACCGGATGACGTGCCGTTAGCAAAATCGGCCCGCGTATCCTCGAAGCCGCCGGAGCAATCGCCCGTCGACTTGCAAGGAGGCAATCCAAACGTATCTCGACAAAATCAACCGCCCCAAGGCGCAGCTTTGACGCATCCGAAAGTCCGCGCGCCGTATGTGCCGTGGCAACAACCAGCGGCCGTAATGCAGGCTCGAGCTTTTTCTTAGAGTTCATAGAGTTTTTCTGCTTTTATAAAACATTCGGCGCCTGTTCACCATGCGGAACTGAAAGCCGCCCCAAAATGTTTTACCGCAAATACGAATTTTCACTGCAGCTGAATCAAATCGCCGACGCCTTGATCTTGGCGGCGTCCCTATACATTAGCTACGCACTGCGTGGCTACGAGATCGTTAATCTCGACATGTTCCCCGAAATTCCCCCGTTGGAAAACTTTTTCTGGCTTTTCATCGTGGTCTGTCTTTTCGGCCCCCTCCTCTTGGAAATGCAGGGCTATTACCAATACCCGCTCGAAAAAAGTGTTCGGCGATCATTGCAACAAATTGCCTACGCCGGGCTGTGGGCGGGGCTGATCATTGGCGTGTGCGTTATCTTCCTGAAACTCAACATCCCCAGCCGATCGGTCTTCTTATTGTTTTTGATCATTTCACCCGTCGGATTGCTGATACGCGAGGCGGTTTTCCGCGGTATTCACCTGCGCAGACTGCGGAGGGGTGCGGAAGGGGAAAGCATCATTCTTGCCGGCTCCACCGACAAAATGGACGAGTTGGTGCGCGGCCTTTCTCCCGTCCAGCAACTCGAGGTCAATGTAGTAGAGAGGATCGATCTCGAGCGTCAGCCTGTCGAAGACTTGGTTGAGTCCATGCACCGTCACAGCGTTAGCCGCGTCGTGCTCGCCTTTGGACACCATTCCTCCGACAGCCTGCAAGCATCCATCACAGCATGCGAAACGGAGGGAGTCGAAGCTTGGATCGCGGCCGATTTCGTTCGGGCATCCATCGCTCGTCCCACATACGACACCCTAGGCAATACGCCGATGCTGGTTTTCCGGGTGACGCCGGACCTTTCTTGGGCCCTCTTGGTAAAAAGCCTGATCGACCGCCTGGGAGCTCTCCTCGGACTGCTTTTGCTTTCTCCCTTGCTTCTGGCTGTGGCCATCGGAATCAAACTCACCTCACCAGGGCCGGTTATTTTCATGCAGCAACGGGCAGGTAAGCATGGCCGGCCTTTCAAGATGTACAAGTTCCGCTCGATGCGCACCGGGGCCGAACTGGAGCAAGACCGGCTCAAAAACCTCAACCAGATGAGCGGGCCTGTTTTCAAGATTGTCGATGATCCGCGGATTACGCCTCTGGGCCGATGGATCAGGAGAACAAGCATTGATGAGTTGCCACAACTGCTCAATGTGTTGCTCGGACACATGAGCTTGGTCGGGCCACGCCCCCTGCCACTCTACGAGGTAGAAAACTTCGAACTCACAG
>JBILDG010000192.1:0-4198 GCA_044352715.1 Chthoniobacterales bacterium
GCTGCGCCGGACTCACCGCGGCCATTTACACGGGGCGGGCCCAGCTCTCCCCGCTCGTCCTCGAAGGCCGCCAACCCGGTGGCCAACTCACCACGACCACGGCGGTGGAAAATTTTCCCGGCTTTCCGGAGGGGATCGACGGCCCGGAGCTGATCATGAACATGCACGCGCAGGCGGAGAAATTCGGCGCGCGTTTCCAATTCGGCACGCTGGAGGAGTTCGAGCCCGGCAAGCATTGCCACCGGCTCAAAATCGACGGTGCGTGGATCGAAACCGAGACGCTCATCATCGCCAGCGGCGCCGCAGCGAGATGGCTCGAATTGGAGAATGAAAAAAATCTCATCGGCCACGGCCTCACCTCCTGCGCGACGTGCGACGGAGCTTTTTACCGCGACGTGCCGGTGTGCGTGATCGGGGGCGGCGACTCGGCCTGCGAAGAGGCGACTTTCCTCACACGCTTCGCCTCGCAGGTCTATCTCATCCATCGGCGCGACAGCCTGCGCGCCTCGAAGATCATGGCCGACCGGGCGCTGGCCAATCCAAAGATCAAGCCGCTCTGGAACCGCAAGCCGGTCGCATACCTTACGGATGACGCCGGCGAGATGCGCGGCATCGTGCTCGAGGACACGAAGAACGGCACCCGCGAGGAACTTGCCGTGAAGTGTGTCTTCGTTGCCATCGGACATTCGCCGAACACCGCGCCGTTCCGCGGCAAGCTCGACATGGACGAGAACGGCTACCTCATCCAGCACGATGGCACGAAAACGAACGTGGCGGGTGTCTTTGCCGCCGGCGATGTGGCCGACCACGTTTACCGGCAGGCCATCACCGCCGCCGGGCAAGGCTGCGCCGCGGCCATCGAAGCCGAACGTTACCTCGCCGCGCGCGAGTAGCGTCTCCCCGCGGCCAGCGGCCGCGCCCTATGAAAATCTGCGATCTCACCCAATTCTACTCGCCGGTCAGCGGCGGGGTGAAACGCTACATTTCGGAAAAAGTCGCGTGGATGCGCCGCGCACGGCCGGACGATCGCCATGTGCTCATCATTCCCGGTGAACGCAGCGAATGCCGCGAGGACGGCCCGGCACGGGTTTACACGATCCGGTCGCCGCTCGTCTCCCGCACGGCGCGCTACCGGGCCCTGCTGAACCTCAATGCGGTGGAGGAAATTCTCGAGAGCGAGCGGCCCGACGTGATCGAATCCGGCGACCCGTATCAGGTGGCGTGGAAAGCGCTGGCCTCGGGCGTCGCGCTGGGGATTCCCGTCGTGGGTTTCTATCATTCGCATTTCCCCGAGGCGTATCTGCGGACGATCGACAAATTTTTCGGCCACATCGCCGTCGAGATCACGCGCGACGTGGCACGCCGCTACGTGCGGGAGCTTTACAACCGCTTCGCCGCCACGATCGTCCCCTCGCCCGCGCTGCGGCAACTGCTCGAGGACTGGGGCGTGCACAATACCCGGCTGGGCGAACTCGGCGTGGACACCTCGTTGTTCCACCCCCAGGGCACGGAGGGCGAACGCGGCGAAGTGCGGGAGGCACTCGGCATCCCGCAGGACGCCTTGATGCTGCTTTATGTCGGGCGGCTCTCACCGGAAAAAAACGTCAGCACGATGTTCGACGCCTTTGGCGAGTTGGCGCGTGGTGCGGACGGTTCGCGTTTCGCGCTGCTCGTGACCGGCGACGGCCCCGGACGCAAGGCGCTGGCCGATTTGCGCGAGTCGTGCCCGAACGTCCACTGGCTCCCCTACCAAGGTGACGGACGGCAACTCGCGCGGCTGTATCGCTCGGCCGATCTCTTCGTGCATCCGGGCGTGCAGGAAACCTTCGGCCTCGTCTCGCTCGAGAGCCAAGCCTGCGGCACGCCGGTCATCGGTATCCGCGGCAGCTACATGGACCGCATCATTTTCTCCGACCAGAAACACTGGGCGGCGACGAATTCTCCCGCCGCACTCGCCGACGCGATCCGCGCCATGGCCGCACGCGATCTGGCGGCAGAAGGCGCGGAAGCGGCCGCCCGGGTGCGGCAGTTCTATGATTGGGACCGCGTATTCAAACGGCTTTTTGCCGTTTACGAGGAAGTGGCCCGTCGGTAATTTTTCTCGCATCCATGTCCTCCGCTGCCGTCATCCGGCCCTACCATCCCTCGGACCGTGAAACTGTGCGCCGCCTGTGCTGTGAAACGGGCTATCTCGGACAGGCGATCGATCCCGTTTTCCAGGACCGCGAGTTGTTCGCAGATTACCTGACAAGTTTCTACACGGACTGGGAACCGGAATCGACCTTTGTGCTCGAGCAAGACGGCGAGGTGAAAGGTTATCTGATGGGCTCGCGGCGTCCGTTCTTGCACCAACTGCACAGCTTCATGACGAACCTGGGCCTCTTTGCCAAAGGTATCTTCCGCTACCCCCGCTACAACGCGTCATCGAAAGCCTTCGTCCGCTGGATCCTGCTCAATGCCTGGCGCGAAGTCCCGGCTGCACCGCGTCGCCTGCCGCACTTTCATTTCAATCTGCTTCCCGAGGTCCAGGGCCTTGTCCGCTCGCGCGAATTGCTCATCCAATTTCTCGATCACCTCCGCTCCCATGGAGAGACCAAGGTCTTCGGACAGGTTGTCACCTTCGAAGACCGCCGCGGCGCGAAAGTCTTCGAGCGCTTCGGCTTCCAAGTGCTCGAGAAAAAAGAGATCACCAAATACCGCGCCCACCGCGAGGAACCAGTCTATCTCTGCACCATCTTGAAAGACCTCAACGACGGCAAACTGGCAGGCCACACCTCACCAAAGTAACCACCGCAACAGGACTTCACTATCCATCCAAAGAGTTGCGTTATCCACTTTCATAATTAACAAAACCATGCCCAGACCTCTCACTCTCTTCACCGGCCAATGGGCCGACCTTCCGCTCGTTGAGCTTGCCCCATTGGCCCAAAAAATGGGCTACGACGGCCTTGAACTCGCTTGCTGGGGCGACCACTTCGATGTCGATGCCGCTGCCGAATCGCCGGCCTACCTCCGCGAAAAATGGGAACTCCTCGCCGACCACAACCTGACTTGCCACGCGATCTCCAGCCATCTGGTGGGCCAGGCTGTGTGCGATCCCATCGACCACAGGCACCAAGCGATTCTCCCGCCCGATGTGTGGGGTGACGGTGATCCCGAGGGTGTACGCCGTCGCGCGGCCCAAAAAATGGCACTTACCGCCGAGGTCGCACGGGCCTTTTTCGATGCCAACCCGGGTTTTTCGACCTCGCCCCACCGCGTCGTGGTCAACGGCTTCACCGGCTCGCTGATCTGGCATTCGATCTACGCCTTTCCGCCAACCTCGCAGGACTACTGGGAGGCCGGCTTTGCGGACTTCGCCAAACGCTGGACTCCCATCCTTGATGCTTTTGAAAAAGCGGATGTGTATTTTGCCCTCGAAGTCCACCCGACCGAAATCGCTTTCGACACGGCCACGGCCGAGCGGGCCCTGACCGCCGTCAAAAACCACCCGCGCTTCGGCTTCAACTACGATCCGTCGCACCTCGGCTACCAAGGCGTTGATTATGTCGCATTCATCCGAAAATTCGGGTCGCGCCTATTTCACGCCCATATCAAAGACGTCTGGTGGGGCCACGGCGACGGCTCGGTGGGCGTCTTCGGCGGACACACTACCTTCGGTGATTCCCGCCGCCAGTGGGACTTCCGCTCGCCGGGACGCGGCGACATCCGCTTCGAGGATGTCATCGTCGCCCTCAACGATGTCGGCTACCAAGGCCCGCTCTCGGTCGAGTGGGAGGACGTGCGCATGGACCGGGTTCACGGCGCCACCGAGGCCGCGGCTTTCGTTCGCCAGATCGACTTCGCACCCAGTGCCGTCGCGTTCGATTCCGCCTTCGACAAAAAATCCCAATCCTGAAGAGCACTATGAAACGCAAAATTCGCATGGGCATGGTCGGTGGCGGACGCGGCGCCTTCATCGGCGCGGTTCACCGGATGGCCGCCGCTCTGGACGGCCGCATCGAACTGGTCGGCGGAGCATTCAGTTCTGATCCGCAGCGCTCGCGCGAATCGGGGGCGGATTTCTTCCTGGCCGCGGAACGGTGCTACGGAACTTACGCCGACATGATGAAAGCCGAGGCCGCGTTGCCTTTGGGCGAGCGCATGGATTTTGTGTCGATCGTCACCCCGAACCACATCCACTTCCCCGCCGCCAAGT
>JBILDG010000024.1:0-13591 GCA_044352715.1 Chthoniobacterales bacterium
CAGAACCACTTGGGGAGCTTTCCCCGCTTCGCAGGCCTCGAGCCATCGCCCAGCGCAGAGGCACCACCGATCACCCGGCTTGAGTCCCGGAAAATCGAATTGCGGATGAGGAGTCAAAAGATCATTCACCGCGGCCTTGGAGAAAGCGAGGAACTCAGTAGACATTACAGCGCAAACGGTGTGGGAGCCATGGTCCTGCGAGCAAGTGTGACAGTGTCCGTCCCGGAAAAACCCTGTAGTCGGGGCAAAGCTGCAGGGCTGCAGATGGCCGCCCAGCACATTGCGGCATGGTTTGCTCCCCTCTCCGTTTTCTAAATCGCGGATCATTTTACCAATCCAGAATGAGAGCGAACATGAGCGGAGCAACGATGGTGGCATCGGACTCGACAATGAATTTAGGCGTGTTCTCCGACAGTTTGCCCCATGTAATTTTTTCGTTCGGGACGGCTCCGGAATATGATCCGAAACTCGTCGTCGAATCGCTGATTTGGCAAAAGTAGCCCCACACGGGTATTTCGGGAAGTTGGAGGTCTTGGTGCAGCATTGGCACCACACAAATCGGGAAGTCTCCGGCTATCCCGCCTCCGATCTGGTAAAAACCCACGGACGATTTCGGCGCCGTGTCTTGATACCACTTGGCGAGGAACTGCATATATTCGATGCCGGTGCGGACGGTGTGGACGTTCTTCACGTCACCGGAGATGCAGTGGCCGGCATACATGTTGCCCAGCGTCGAGTCTTCCCAACCGGGAACGATGATCGGGATGTTCTTTTCCATCGCGGCAATCATCCACGAGTCCTTCGGGTCAATCTGGTAATATTTTTCCAACGCTCCGGATTTGAGCACGCGGAAGAAAAACTCGTGCGGAAAGTAGCGCTCGCCTGCGGCATCGGCTGCCATCCATTGATCAAGCACCGCGCCTTCCAGCCGTCGCATGGCTTCCATCTCGGGAATGCATGTATCGGTGACGCGGTTCATATGACGGTCGAGCAACGCCTGCTCGTCGGCGGGAGTTAGATCGCGGTAATGCGGCACGCGCTCGTAGTAGTCGTGCGCAACAAGATTGAAAATGTCCTCCTCGAGGTTGGCGCCGGTGCAGGAAATGATGTGCACCTTGTCGCGGCGGATCATTTCGGCGAGCGAGAGTCCGAGTTCCGCGGTGCTCATGGCGCCTGCGAGGGAAACAAGCATTTTGCCGCCTTTGTCGAGATGCTTGGTGTATGCATCGGCCGCATCCACCAGTGCGGCGGCATTGAAATGGCGGTAATGGTGACGGATGAATTTCGAAACTGCGTTGCTCATGGTGTTTTTGATTAGAGTTTGACGTGGAAAGATTCCCCGCGTTTGACGGAGCGGCAGAAGGCGGCCAGAAGTTTTGCCATATTTTCCAAATCGTCGAGGTCGATCACTTCGACAGGCGAATGCATGTAGCGGTTGGGCAAACCCAGCGAGGCCGTGGGAATGCCGCCGCGCTGCAAGAAAAATGCGTCCGCATCGGTGCCGGTTCTGCGCGGATTCGCCTCAGCCTGAACGGGAATCTTCTCCTTCGCGGCGACATCGAGCAAGCGCTGCACGACCACGGGGTGATTCGAGCTGCCGAATGAAATCACCGGACCTTTGCCGAGACACACATCGCCGTGCTTCGGTTTGGAGCAATTGGGAATGTCCGTGCCGTGTGTCACATCGACGATCAAAGCGACATCGGGCTTGAGCGCGTAAGCAGCCATCGTGGCCCCGTAGAGACCATTTTCCTCCTGCACGGTCGAGACAGCCGTCACGCAAGCGGCAGGCGGCTTGCCCGAAAGTTGCCGCAGGGCTTCGCCAGCCGACCAAACACCGATGCGGTTGTCGCAACCGCGCGCGGCGGCACGGTTATTTTCGAGCAGATCAAAGCCGTCGGCATACGTGATAGCGTCCCCTACCCGCACAAGTTTCGCCGCTTCGGCTTTGGATGAGGCGCCGATATCGACATACATCTCGTGAAGTTCCGGCACTTTTTTTCGATCATCCGCCTCCTGCAGATGAATCGCCAACGAGCCGGTAACACCGGGGATTGACCCCTTCCTGCCGTGCACTCGCACGCGTTGACCGCGAAAGAGCGCCCGGTCTATGCCCCCGATGCCTTGGACGAATAGGAATCCGTCCTCGTTGATGTGCGAAACCATGAATCCGAGTTCGTCGATGTGCCCGGCAAGGACGATGTGCGGCCGATGGTCCGGGCTGCCGAGGCGCGCGAAGGCATTACCGTAGGCATCGCTGCTGAACTCGTCGCAATGCGGCTTCACGTATTTTGCCCACACGCGCTGGGCATCCGCTTCGAAGCCGGAGGGAGAAGGCGTGTTGATGAGGTTTTCCAGAAACTGCAGCTGCGGTTTGTGCATGGGCGCATCATGCAAATCAACACAGCCATGGGCAAGACCTCGACGAGGAAAAACCAATGGTTCAGCATACTTGTTCCGTATGAGTTTCGCCCGAAAAACATGGCAAGAGGTTCCGCCAACCCTCCGCCTTGCAGCGCCGATTACGGCCGGGCATGTCGGCCAGATGCTCATGGGTGTGGCTGACACTCTTATGATCGGCCATGTGGGGACCTTGCCACTGGCGGCCTGCGCATTTGCCAACAACATCATCCTCGTCTTGGCGGTGGGCGGATTCGGGCTGTTGACCGGGGTGTCTGTGCGCGTCTCGCACGCTCATGGCGCCGGACTCAAAGCGGATATTTCCCGCGCTCTCTATGCCGCTCTCTTGATTGCCATTTTTTCCGGTGTGCTCGCCGCCTTGATCCTGCACGGCAGCTATCCGTGGTTCCATCATTTCGGACAAGCCCCCGGCGTTCTCGAGGAGGCGCACTCATACACATTGATCGTTGGATGGTCGATGGTCCCCGCTTTTCTCATAAGTGCATCACGCAATTACCTCGATGCCCAATCCTGTCCTTGGCCCGCCTTTTGGATTTTGCTGGGGGGCGTACTCTTGAATGTTTTCCTCAACTGGGTGCTCATCTACGGGAATCTGGGCTTTCCGCCCATGGAGCTAACCGGCGCCGGATGGGCTACCTTGTTCAGTCGGGTCGCGACCGTGGCAGGGTTGATCTGGTATGTGTGGAGCAGCAATATGCGACCACGTGAGAGGTTGTCGCGCACCAAACATTTGCCCGGAGAGTTGATTGCTCAATTGAGGCTGGGCCTGCCTGCCGGGACCCAGTTGGTAGCGGAGATCGGCGCATTCACCGGCGCGGCACTTCTGATCGGGCATCTCGGGGCGATCCCGCTGGCAGCGCATCAGGTTGCCCTGACATGCGCCTCGACCACCTTCATGTTTCCCTTGGGCGTTGCCATGGCCTCGACTGTGCGTATTGCTCAAGCAAAAGGGGCCGGAAGGACAAATCTTTTGCGTCCCATCGCGGCGGGATCTTGGGCAATAGGTATCGCGGTGATGGCATTGTTTGCAGTCCTTTTTCTTTTCGCCAACCGGCCGATTGCCCGTGCCTTTATCGAGGAGATCGAAGTCGTGCAGCTGGCGGCATCACTGCTGGTAATAGCAGGAATTTTCCAGCTGGTGGATGGCGTGCAGGTCATCGGCACAGGGTTATTGCGCGGCCTGAGGGACACGACAGGACCGATGCTGATCACCATCGCAGCTTACTGGGTGGTCGCACTCCCTCTCGGTTCATGGCTGGCCTTCCGATTACAGCTCGGAGCTCAAGGTATGTGGATCGGATTGGCCTTGGGCTTGGGGGTGGCAGCGGCTCTTTTGGTCGGTCGCTTTGTCTCTCGCAGCAGACCGGCCCCAAGTCAGTGACTCAATGCATACGCCAGGTGCGGCGTGTACAGCTTAGGCTCCAGCAGGAATGAATCGTGGCCTTTTTCGGAGTGCACCGTGAGACGCATGTGCGGGACATCGGCTCTCTTCAACTCGGCACAAATCTCTGTTTGGTAATCCGGATAGAAGCAACAGTCGCTATCAATTGTGAAAACGAGATAACGCTGGTTCTTGCAACGGGCAAAGAGAGGTTGAATTCCTCCGGCTTGGCCGTCTTTGAACAAATCGAACTGTTGCCAAGCATCGATGATGCGCAAGTAGCTATTGGGATCGAAACGCTTCACGAACTTTTGGCCCTGATAGAGCATGTAGCTCTCAAGGACGCTGGAAACGCGATACCAAGGAATATCGACCTCCGGTTGGACGATATCCACCCTCGCCCTCTCTTCGATGACATCGGCGTAAAAAAACGTCTTGTGGCTGATCATCCGCGCCAAGGCCAGGCCTTGCACCGGACCGGGCGTGCCATAGTAATCTCCATGGCGAAAATCCGGGTCACGGGTGATCGCGATGATTTGCTCGAGATTGTGCATTTGTTGCAGGCCATGCGCCCGCAAGCCCGAGGCAATCGGGATGACATTCGAGACGCGGTCAGGATAGTGAAAGGCGAAATCAAGTGAGAGCATTCCGCCCAGCGACGCGCCAACGAGAGCATGCAGTTTTACGATCCCATATTTATCGAGCAAAGGAAGTTGCGAGCGGACGATGTCGTGGACAGTGATACGGGGAAAAGTGCTGCCGTAGGGCTTCCCGGTCGCCGGGTTGATCGAGGCGGGGCCTGTCGTGCCGTAGCAGCCGCCGAGATAATTCGCGCAAATTATGAAATACTTGCTTGTGTCCAGAGCGCGCCCCGGCCCGATAAAGTTATCCCACCAACCATGGTGCATCTCTTCAGTCCATCGATCATCTGTTCCATCGACTGACTTGTTGGTTCCGGCAGCGTGCTGGCTTCCGCTGAGTGCATGAAAAAGCAAAATCGCATTGCTCCGATCAGAATTCAGCTCCCCGTAAGTTTCATAAGCCAGCGTGTATCCGGGCAATGAAAAACCGCTCGCGGTGACGAAAGGATGATCCGCGCTTCCGACGTTCAAAAATTGCGTCACGACTGTTCCGATACTTTTAGCCATAGGGAATGATCAGCTCTTCGCTGCAGTCAAAGCTTGATCAATGTCTTCGATGATATCAGCCGGGTCTTCCAATCCGATAGAAAGACGGATCAACTCGGGCGCTATGCCTGCGGCTCGCTGCTGATCTTCGTTCAGCTGTGAATGCGTGGTGGTTGCCGGATGAATTGCCAAGCTTTTTGCATCACCCACGTTGGCGAGATGAGAGAGAAGTTTGAGCGATTCGATGAATTTTTTGCCTGCCGCTGCTCCGCCCTTGATACCGAAAACGACCATTGAGCCACCTTTGCCGAGGAGATATTTCTTGTTGAGATCGTAATACGGATCGCCTTTGAGCCCGGGGAAACGAACCCATTCTACGTCTTTGTGCGTTTTGAGGTGCCCGGCTAGGGCCGATGCGTTGGCACAGTGTCTCTCCATACGCAGCGGCAAGGTCTCGATGCCTTGCAAAAATATCCATGAATTGTCGGGAGCGATGCAGGCGCCGAGGTTACGAAGGGGAACAGTTCGCATGCGCAAAATGAAAGCCAGAGGTGCCAATGGTGCCGGCAAGTCATGGCCCCAGCGGAGGCCGTGATAGCTGTTGTCTGGATTGTCGTAGAGTGGATGCTTGCCAGCGCCCCATTTGAAGCGCCCGCTGTCCACCACCACACCACCGATGCCGGTGCCGTGACCGCCGAACCATTTGGTCAGAGAATGGACTACAATGTCCGCTCCAAAATCCAGAGGCTTAGTGAGATAGGGCGTCGAGAAAGTGGCATCGACAATCAGTGGCAGGCCGTGCGCATGGGCTACTTTGGCCACGGCTTCCAGATCGACGACTTCGAGAGCCGGATTTGAAACGGTTTCGACGAAAAGGGCACGCGTTCTATCGTCGATGGCATTGGCAAAATTCAGCGGATCGTTGGAGTCGACGAATTTCACCGTGATGCCGAGAGTCGGCAGGATGTCGTTGAACTGCGTGTAAGTCCCACCGTAAAGGTTGCGGGCGCTGACGATATTGTCTCCCGCCGAGGCGAGATTGATTATCGAGTAAAACACCGCGCTCGTGCCGGAGGCGACGCCAAGACCGCCCATTTCCGGCGCGCCTTCGAGCAAGGCGACGCGCTTTTCCAGCACATCGGTCGTGGGGTTCATCAAGCGCGTGTAGATGTTGCCCAGCTCCTTGAGCGCGAAAAGATTCGCCGCGTGCTCCGTGCTTTTGAAGACGAACGAGCTAGTGCGGTAAACCGGGACCGCGCGCGAAAGCGTGGTCGGGTCGGGCTGTTGTCCGCCGTGAAGGCAGATGGTATCGAATCTCATGGATTTTTGGTGTCTGGTGTAAAGAGATAGTTTCCCCTCCGCCGTTCAAGTCAACCGCAAACACATTGTTTAGCGGAGCTGGGAACCCGCCCCTCCATAAGGGCAGTGACGGCAGCCGCTGCCGCAACAGAATCCCCTTTTCATGTGATACTGAGCGGTGAAGACAATAACGTTGTTTTCGAAATAAAAGTCTCCGGGCGAGAGTTTAGCCGCGGGCCGTTGAGGAGCATGCTCCCGCCGGAAGTTGGTCACGCAGTCATGACAGATGCAGACCTGGTTCCGATGAACCTCGGGAATTTGGGAGACGAGCTCCGGCGGAATGACAACATCGAAGCACCAGCAACGCTCCTTGTCGGCACCATCGGAACAGAGCTGGCACCCGTTTGGACGACCGCAAAGCGGGCACTGCGAGAGCTCGAGTATTTCAGTCACACGGCGGGGGCGTAAGAGGGGCCAACTTTCAACGCAGATACTTCGTGCTTCCTTTCGGCGCAAAACGACCGACTTGGGCATTCGGCGCACGGCGGTCAAGCGTGGATTCATCCATCGGCAAAAATCCCGCCGACCCGTTGGCAAATGCCACCATTGCTTGCCCGTTGTTACGGAAATGAACCGTCACTTCACGATCGTCGATTCCGTAGAACTCCTCAACCATAGGATTCCGTGAACTGGCCGGACGTTGGAAAGTGTTCACTTGCGCCGACGTGGCAAACACAACGATTTCCGCCGGATTTTGCAGCTCCCAATAGCGAACAAGGGGAGAGAAACCGGTCCAGCCACCACCCAGAAGCACATTGTAACCCAATCCGATGTAGCCAAACTTGTATTTAGGCTTAAACGGTTTGCCGCTGAACCCGAAGCTTGGGTCAGGCCGGAAACCCGCAGGCACATAGCCAGAGAGCGGCCCCTTCAAAGGATCGAAGGTTCGATTGCCTTCCGATGCCGACAAGCTCGCTGAAGGCTCCAGACCAAACCACCATCGAACTCCTTGCCTAGGCACGCCTTCTCGGTATTTCCAGAAAACAAAATTGTTGTCCCCAAGGTAAGCAGCCGATCCCGCGGCAAGTTGACGGATATTGTTCGCCGACACGGCGAGTGAGGATGTCTTGTAGGCACCCCATACAGCTGGAGCCGCTACTGCCGAGAGAACGACGATGACTCCAATCGCCACCAGCAATTCGATGAGACTAAACGCGGCGCGTCGCACGGCGAATTCTCCAGATACAAAATGTTAAAGACGATAGACCAAGTAGGGCCCATGTGGATGGCTCAGGGATAGCTGCCGCCGTGGGTTGCGCTACTGTTTGAGTCTCAAAATCAGGCAGAAATACATAAGCATCCCAAGAATTGTTGATGAGGGGGCGATCAGAAGCGCCAACTTGAGAGTTCCACCAAATTACTGAACTGTAATTTGTGCTGCCAATCACTTGGTAATAACTCGGCTCTGTTTCGCCCCAAGGGGTGTATTCAATGTCACCACCGTAAATCCAATACTGCCAATACCCGGAATCCCAATCAGCTTGGGTACGGGCAGACTCACCAGATCCGAAGGAGACGGAGTATAGTGAATCCCCAAAGCCATAACGCCAAACAACTAAAGAGAGTCTTGTGTCAGCACCATTGAAGCTTTCGATTGCAGACCCACCAAAAGGGGGCTCAACAACACTCAATCCAGCAATGGCTGTGAGCATATCAAACCCCGTTGCCATATCATTCCATCGGTATCCCCAGGCCAGAGATTTTGGCTCTGCCCCGTCGCTCCATTGGATTGCTAGAACTGATTGGTTTGTTCCTGAACCCACCCAATACTCAATATCATCGAAACTGCTAATCAACTGGGCTTTTAGCCCAGACACTCCAAGAACGAGCAGCACAACCAGTGCCGCGAACATTTTTTTCATCAGGTTTTTCTCTCTTTCTTGTTTGTTAATGGGCAAGAGAGACCCTGATGGCGCAACGTGCGGTTGCGGCAGCAAAGACCACTCTCACACGCTTCATTCTTGCGATGAAGTTTTTCGCGCACAGTCACTCGGCTGTGCACGCGTCGAGGATGGGCAGGAAGATATTCGGACTCCCGGTTTGTGAACGCCGAAGCGTTCGCCTCTCCTCTCGCCTTCACCCGACACTCGTCGGATTGGCTTTGCTCCCGCTGACGCGGGATGAAGGATTGTCACCGGATACCGCAGCGCAACTGTGGCCGGTTCTCACGGCCTTCCCTTGATCTGCTCATCGGTCTCGTCGGGCTTGCGCCAGACGCTTGTCATGCAAAAGAACAGTTTTGTTTATAGGCGCGAGGTCAAATCGCGTCAATAACCTTGCCTGTTGTTCCCCATCGAGTCTGAATCCAAGCATGCGCAATGAGCACGGTTGGACTCAACGCACGGAGGACGGCGAGAAGCGTGAAATCCGTGCCATCAAAACGCAGGGCCGCTGGCGTTTGCAGTCTAAAGTGAAGCGCGAGGAGGAATGGACCTACCACGACACCCCCGCACGGGCGGATTTGGAAGAGCTGCGTGACATTCTCTGGCGCAAATATCAACGTCGGCGGGCCTCGCATGAGGATGTTTTATTGGCTGATCGGATGTTAGCCGATTTGTCTGCAGCTGGATGAGGTGGCGGAAAATTTTCCATGGAGCTTTAAACCGATAGAGGGTCAGAACAAATGAATCATTCCACTATCCCGAGAATACTTAACGGCCTGCTCTGGCTTGTTTTTTGTGGCATGTCGGGCACCGGCCTGCTGTTGGCCTATCGATTGCCACCGGGCTCGCGGGGTGGCCGCGGCTTAAGCGCTCTTGGCCTAAATCGCCATGAGTGGGGCGATATCCACACGTGGCTATCTTACGCATTTTTGGGGCTTATTACGATGCACTTGGCCATGCACTGGCGTTGGTTCTGGCAAGTCGCAGCGCGACGGAGGTCTTGGCCGCTCCTCGTGGGGATAGGTGCTGGTTTGGGCCTGATGCTCTGGCTGATTTTTCAACCTGTTCGCCACAATGGGTAACATCCTGGCGATTTCCACAGTGCGCAAAGCGCAAATCCGTATACCTACGCCAATCTCTCGATGCGGACGGGGTTGGTTAACGCTCCAATGCCATCGATTTCCACTGTTACAGTGTCTCCGGGGTTAAGCCAGATTTGAGGGGTTCGGGCCATGCCAACCCCGTGAGGGGTGCCGGTAAGAATGACGGTCCCGGCAAGCAAAGTGGTGCTGCCGCTGAGAAACGCAACAATGCGCGGGACATCAAAAATCATGTCGCTCGTGTTCCAATCCTGGACCCGTTCACCATTGAGGATGGTGCGGATACCAAGGGAGTGGGGATTTGTGATTTCATCCGGCGTGACCATACAGGGACCAAGCGGGCAGAATGTGTCGAAGCTTTTGGCCCGGCACCATTGGCTGCCACTGCGCTGAAGCTGCCAGTCCCGGGCACTGACATCATTGGCGCAGGTATAACCCAGCACATAATCTAGTGCTTTTTCCGGCGGCACGTTCTTGCAGGTCCGCCCGACCACAACGGCCAGTTCGCATTCGTAATCGACCTGCTCGCTGGGCAAAGCAGCGGGAATCTCGATCGGGTCCCCGGGATTCTGGACCGAAGCTGGATTCTTCATAAAAAGCACAGGCCATTGGGGAACTTTGCCGCCTGTTTCCTCGGCATGTCGTCGGTAATTCATACCGATACAAAAAATCGCGGCCGGAACAACCGGAGCAAGAAGCTTGGCCATGTCGGCTTTCTCGCCCGTGCAACGCAAGCCTTTAGCAAGATCTCCCTCCAATCGCAGGGCGGAATCGGCTGACACCATCTCGCCAAAGTGAATGTCTCCTCCCCTGTCGCGGTAACGTATGATTTTCATCGGCGGAAGACTCAGCCCCGCGAGGAGCGGCCGGAAGCATAAAACGCTGACAAGCGGCGGGCTTCATCCGCAATAGCCTTCCTCAACTCCAGTGGTTCCAGCACTTCGACATCGATCCCCCAGCTCATCACCCATTGTTTCAAATCCGGGGACAAGCCAACGCGCATCTCCAAAACAGCTGCAGTTTTGTCCTGCTTGAGTTTTTGCGACGAGTGCCAGATCCGCTCGACCACCAAGCGTGAAGCCACACCGGTAAAGCGAAGTTTGACCCGCTTGGCCTCCACGCTTTCGAAAACGGCAAAACTTCCTTCGAGCACCTTCGCAAGCGAGAAATCTTTGGGTCGGCGGAACTTTCCGCCAGTCCTCTCGGGGGCCTTGATGCGGGGCAGGGCAAAAGTGCGAATCGCCCCACGGTCAAGGTCATGCCCGAAAAGATACCATTGGTTTTCTATGCATCCGAGATGGTAGGGACGGACGACGCGCTCCTCGGGCTTTTCGCCGGCCAGTTTGTGATAGGCGAAGGACACCTCTGCGCCGTCCATCACAGCCTTCGAGAGACGGTCGAAAATCTCCATATCGGCCAGACCGGTGCCCGTGTGGCGGACGGAAAGAGCCTGCTCCAACTCATGCCAGGCGATCTCCATTTCACCACCAAAAGAATTGCTCAGTTTGCGAAAGGCCGTCGCCAAGGGACGCTCGAAGGGGGTCCCGCGAAACTGCTCCAAAGACTTCTGTGCGAGCAATAGCGCAGCGACCTCGCCTTGCGAAACTTTCATCACTGGAAAATCTCGCACCGGAGCGGTGTAAAAAAAGCCATGCCGCACAGGTTCGTATTCCATAGGCAAACCCAGCCTGTCCCTCATGAACTCGATATCCCGCATCACGGTCTTGGAGGAGACTTCGAGGGTTTCAGAAAGCTGACGGCAGTTGGGATGGCTTCCGGTGGTTACTTCCTGATGAATTCTCCACATGCGCTCCATCGGGGGGCGGCTGACAGGCGTGCTCGGAAGGCGGCGAGGATGGGTTTTTGGATGGGCTGATTTTTTTGGCATAGGACAGTTAATGTCCAACCCCATCGGGCAAAATGGCCCGCGATGAAAGCAAAAAAATCAATCCGTCACACCAATCACCTAACCGCACGACGCTGTGAAGACACTTTGCCGCATGAACTGGGAGCGCATCTCTTCGCCTTGATAAAGCGCAACTTGCAGCTTAGGCGCTCCAACTCGCCTACAGCTGCGCCTTCGCAGATGACTTTCGCTTTCTGAAGCAGCGAGTGCTCAGGATCCGAAAATCGTCATCAATGCATAAATGGCAGCGATGACGGCGACCGCCGCGAAGCCCCACGAGACGGCCGCGAGAGAATCTTTGGCATCCTTTTCACGCGGAAACGGGGAGAGATAGCGAAAGTTTTCCGGACAACCACCGCCAGAGGACACCTCGACCACAGGATGGTTGCGCTCGGGCTCCAGTTCACTCGAAGCAGACAAGACTGGCTCCATGAAGACGCTCCGGACGTTGCCGAAATAAATCTCATCGCCCTCGGCAATCAGGACTTCGCCCGTCACTTGATCGCCGTTGCGAAAAGTTCCGTTGGTTGAATCCAGGTCGCGTAAAAGAGCACCGCCGTTCGAGGCGATGATTTCAGCGTGATGGCTGGAGACCGATCCTTCATCAAGTTGCACATCATTGTCGCCCAATCGCCCGATCGTGAGCTTGGTTTCCACGAACTCATGGGTCGTGGGACTGTCCTCGGGGTAATAAACGGTCAGGCGCATAGGTCGGAAGGCATTCAGCTGGCTTTGGTCTCGTCGATAAGTTTGGCGAAGTTATCAAAAAAGTATTCCGCGTCGTGCGGACCGGGCGCAGCCTCGGGGTGATATTGGACGCTGAAGACCGGCATGGATTTGCTACGAAGTCCCTCCACGGTATTATCGTTGAGATTGATGTGAGTTACTTCGACATCAGGCGGCAAGGTTTCCGCATCGACGGCGAATCCATGGTTCTGTGATGTAATAGACACTTTTCCCGAGAGAAGATCTTTAACCGGTTGGTTCCCGCCCCGATGGCCGAACTTCAGCTTGAACGTCTTTCCGCCCATCGCGTAGCCGAGGATCTGGTGTCCGAGGCAGATGCCGAAAATCGGCATCTTGCCGAGCAGGCTCTTAATATTTTTATGAATGTAACCCAGCGCCGAGGGGTCGCCGGGACCGTTTGACAAAAAAATGCCATCCGGGTTCATGGCTAAAACATCCTCGGCAGATGTGTCCGCGGGCACAACCCGCACAGCCAAGCCGCGTTGGCGCAAGCCCCGCAGGATGTTGCGCTTCATTCCGAAATCGTAGGCCACCACGCGATGACGCGCGGGCGGCAAAAATCCAAAGGCGTTTCCCAGCGGGTCACGCAGTTCACCCACCCCGATGGTGCTTTGGGGCAATTTCCAGGGCCGGCTCTCGGCATCAACAGGATCCCAGTCGAACGGGGCGCGCGGGGTGACCTCACGCACAAAATCCATACCCACCACACCATCACCTTCCTGTGCACGAACAACCGCCTGCTCTGGCGTGAGATTCTCGGTGGTCAGGCATGCCTTCATTGATCCCGCCAGACGCAGGTGCTTGGTCAAGGCACGCGTATCCACGCCTTGGATGCCCGAAATTTTGTAGCGAAGTAAATATTCATCGAGCGATTCCTCGGATCTCCAACTACTTGGCAACTGGCTCAACTCTTCGATAACAAAACCGCGCACCTGCGGGCGGGAGCTTTCCTCGTCGAGGACGTTGACGCCGTAGTTGCCGATGTGCGGACAAGTCATGGCCACGATTTGTCCGAAGTAGGAGGGATCGGTGAGCACTTCTTGGTATCCGCTCATCGAGGTATTGAAACAAATTTCGCCATTCACCGTGCCGGGTGCCCCGAACGCCTCACCGCGAAATACTCTTCCGTCTTCCAAAGCCAGTATTGCCGACATCATTGAATGAATCTTTTAGCCTCCCCGGCCCCGCCCCGCAAATCCCAAAGCAAAAGGCACCTTCCGCATTTTGCCGAAGGTGCCTTGAAAAAATGCCCCGGGTGAGCCGTCACGGCCCAATTCCCGATCCCTTGAGAACAAGGGCGGACGACCGCCACAGCTGGCGCAGACTTCCAGTTAAGGCATGTCTTTGCCGGCCACAGCTCAGCCTCCTGGGAATAGTTAATACGGTTCGGGGCTTGGATCGTTTACTCGAACTCCCCAGGGCAAATTGATTCCGCGTTGCGAAAGATCTATTCGCGAACAACGGCACCCAGCTCCGCTTTCGCGTGATCGCGCAGTGCTTCAACCGCACGGTCAACTTCATCCGAGGTCAATGTTCTTGTCTCGTCGCGGAATGTCAAGGTGACGGTCAACGCTCTCTGCTCGGCTGGAAGCTTCACCCCGGCAGGGTCAAGAAAGACATCCTTGAGACTTACGGATTGCAAATGCGGTGCCCGCGCTCCGCAGAGT
>JBILDG010000025.1:0-13586 GCA_044352715.1 Chthoniobacterales bacterium
CAGAGCACCATCGCCACTGTCCAGCTCACGGTCGATCTGCCCCATCAATTCAAAGGCACGCACATGAGCCGCTTTCTCGAAGTGCTGCAATCACACGGCCCTGTTCTTCATCCAGAGGACATCGAACACTTGCTGCGCTCCCTCATCGCCCGCCTGCACAGCAAGCGGGGCCATCTCGAACTCGAATTTCCCTTCTTTCTCGGCAAAAAAGCCCCGGTCACCGGCGCACCCGGCCTCGTCGATTACACCGCCCGCTTCAGCGCGACGGCCGACGAAAACATCTTCGATCTTGTCAGCACGGTCATCGTCAATGTCACCACCCTGTGCCCCTGCTCCAAAGCCATCAGCACTGCCGGAGCGCACAACCAGCGTGGACAAGTCACCCTCTCGCTGCGCGCCAAAGAAACCATCCCTCTCGCTGAGATGGTCGCCATGGCGGAACGCGCCGCCAGCAGCGAACTTTACAGCGTGCTCAAACGGCCGGATGAAAAAGCCGTCACGGAGCGCGCGTATGCCAACCCGGTTTTTGTCGAAGACCTCGTTCGCAGCATTGCCGCGGAAGTTGACACCGACCCTCGCATCACTTGGTGGCGGGTCGAGGCGGAGAATTTCGAAAGCATCCACAACCACAACGCCTACGCCCTTGTGGAAAAACATCCGCGCAAATGAAAATCCACTACTTCGCCGTGCTGGCGGCCGCGGCTCTGCTGACCGGTTGCACCGTAACCCCAAACGCCTCAACCCAGGTCCGCCGGGCTGAGCCGGCCGCTACTCCTGTCGCAACCGCCCCTGCCCACGCGACTCCCGTGTGGCCCGCCTCGGCACCGGACCTGCAGGCCCAATCCGCCATTCTCATTGATGCCAACACCGGCGACGTGATCTTCCAAAAAAATGCCGATGTGCGCCGTCCCGTGGCCAGCACGCAGAAGCTCCTCACCGGACTTCTTGTCGCCCGCCGGGGCCATCTCGACGGTTTGATCACCATCAAACCCGAGGACACCCGCGTCGAACCGACCAAGCTGGGGCTGCGCGCGGGCGAGCGCTACAGCCGCCGCAACCTGCTCGAAGCCATCATGGTCAAAAGCTGCAATGACGCCTGTGCCGCCCTGGCCCGCGACCACAGCGGCAGTGAAGAAGAGTTTGCCCACAGCATGAACAGCACCGCCTGGTCCCTCGGAGCCCGCGATTCCCTTTTTATCAACAGCCACGGACTACCGGCCAACCAGTATTCAACCGCCCGCGACATCGCCCGGGTCGCCCACCGTGCTTACCGGAACCCGGATTTGCGCCGGATGATGCAGCAGCGGCAGGCCATTTTCCGTCACAACAACGGTCGCGTCACCGTGCTCAAAGCGACCAACAAACTTCTCGACCGTTCGACTGTTTATAATGGCATGAAAACGGGTTTCACCAATGCGGCCGGCCGTTGCCTTGTCTCCAGCGGTCGTTTCAACGGTCGTGAAGTCATCTTGGTGCAACTCGGCAGCAAAACGCAGTATATCTTCAATGATGCGGAGCGCCTCATGGCGTGGTCTGCCCGCTCCGCGACTTATCCTCCCGTGGCTTATTACGGGACGTTTTAGGACAGATTGGCGGCGACGAGCTCGGCCGTTTGGCGGGCCGCCGCCGGATGGCTCACACGCAGCAGATTTTCCCGCCAGCGCCCCCATTCGGCACCGTCATTTCCCAGCATGGCCCGTCGGACGGTTTCGACAATGGCCTCGGGCGTCGTAGCCAGTGCACCCGCCTGCAGGTCGGCCAACAAAGTCACATTGCCCTCTTCTTGGCCGGCCACAACGTGGCTGATTATCATCGGACGAGCAATCGCCATGGTCTCCTGCACAATGGCTCCGCCGGCCTTGCCGATGAACAAATGACTCTCGGCCAGCAACTCGGGCATCCGGTCAGTCCATCCATGGAGAGTGAAGGCGCTCATCGGGAGATCGAGTCTTTGCAAAAACGAGTGCAAATGCTTGTGCCGCCCCGTTACCACGGTGAGTTGGACACCGGGAAGAGACGTCAACCCCCGCACCACTTGCGAGACCGTGCGGCGGCTGGCCGAGGGCAAGTAGAGCAACTTCCATGGCGGTCCGGACGGCAACGGCCGTGTCGCCAATTCTTCAAATCGCGGACTCACCGGAAAACCGAGCACTTTGATCTTGGCCGGATCGGTCCCCGCCGCAGCCATGGCCGCGGCGGTAGGCTCATTGGCCACGAGAATCCAATTCGCCGGAGCACGGTTCCATACGCGATTGATCACAATGGAATCGGTCACCACCATGTAATGCGGACACGAGGACGCATCGCCCCTCTCCATCAGGCTCCGCAGCAGGTAGCTGTAAACAGGATAGGTGGTGATGACCGCCGCCGGATTTTTTTCCCTCAGTAGTTTGCCCATCGCCCTCTCGAGCTTGGCCAGCGTGGGCAAAGTCCAGTCGAAAACGGGTGTCTTGTCATAAAGCCAGAAAAACGCTTTCCACGTCACCGGCACCCTCTGGATGGAGAGATTGTAGGCAAGGCGCAGCAAACCGGAAACGCGCGGGTTGACCTCACTGTAAGGATCGTGCACCTCGGCCTCGAAGCCCGGCATCGCGGAAAAGGCATCGCGGATGTTGCGCGCCGCCGAATTGTGACCGTCGCCGAAACCCGTCGTGAAGATGAGAATTTTTTTATCCACCATAAAATCAGAGACCTCGCAGTGCTTGTTTGGCCCGGCTTTGCGCCTCCGCATCATCACGGTTGCGCTGCGGAAGGGTCAGCGATTTCAGCAACTCACGCTTGGCCTCGTCTTTGCGACCGACCGCAAGGTAAGCCCGCCCCAGCTCGGCGTGAAAGATCGCGTTGTTGGGTTCCAGCTCGACCGCTCTTTCGAGATGGCGGATAGATTCTTCATTTGAAGCCGCCGGCAGACGGCCGTAGATGGTTTCGGCCAGCATGCGCAGGAATCCGTTGAGATTCGCCAACTCGTAATGCCAGCGACCCAGCACATGCCAGGCCAGAGCATAGCGGGGACGCAATTTGATCGCTTCCTGCGCCTCGTTCCGGGTCACTTGCGAGAGTTCCAGTTTGCGCCTCGGATCGCTGGTGTAAAAAGCCAGTCGTCCGGCAGCGATGCCGACCGTCAGACGAACTTCGGCATCGCCGGGCGCCAATTCTTTGGCTTTGAGCGCATGGTTATACCCGAGCTGGGCCAGCCTTACTTTCTCTTTGCGACTCGGGGCATCGAGCACCAGCTCGACATATTGCTTGGCGATTTTGCGCTGAACGTCGGTATCATTTGGGCGCAGTTCGGCCGCTTTTTTGTAGGCAGCCAAAGCCTCGGCAGACTTGAACTGCCGGTCGAGACTGTCCCCCTGCTCGATCCAATCTCCCGCCGCCCCGCCCCAGGATATCAGCAGGCAAGAGATAACGAATGCGACGGGTATTTTCACTTGGTGAAGAGATAATGTGAAACAATCCACTCCTCACCGCAGCGGTAGCCCCATAGTCCGGCGCAGGCCATGAAAAACACCCGCCAATAGACCCGCCACTTGGTCACGTTTTCTGCTCCGTAAGTGCGCTCGAGGATCGGGGTGATCAGCGCCTCGTTCTTGTCCATGTTGGCCAGCCATGCCTCGGAGGTTCGCGCATAATGCGTTCCGTTCACGCACCAGTGATCGCGCAGTTTGAGGTCGTCTTGAAAATAAGTGAGCAGGTCATCGGACGGCATCGTGCCCCCCTCGAAGAAATAGCGCGTGATCCAGTCGCTCTTATCCTTCCCTTCGAAATGATAAGCCAACGTCCGGTGCGTGAAAATATGCACGAACAGCATGGCACCCGGCTTCATCCATGACGCCACCTTGCGAAGCAGTTGCTCGTAATTTTTCATGTGCTCGAACATCTCGACCGACACCACACGGTCGAATTCATCCCGGGGCAGATCCAGTTCCGCGACATTCGCCGTGTGGATTTCCACATTGGCCAATCCCCTTCGTGCCGCCTCGGCCATGATGTGTTCTTTCTGCGTCCGCGAGTTTGATACGCCAAGGATTCGCGAGTTCGGATACTTTTCCGCCATCCAGAGCGTGAGCGACCCCCAACCGCAACCCAGCTCCAACACCCGCTGCCCGTCTTGCAACTGCGCCCGTTCGCTTGTCAGCGCAAGCATGGCTTCCTCGGACTCCTCAAAAGTCGTGTGGCGTCCAGGCCACAGCCCGCTGCTGTATTTCATGCGCGGTCCCAGCACCAACTTGAAGAATTCCGTGGGCACCTCGTAGTGCTGCTCGTTGGCTTCGCCGGTTTTGATGGCGATCGGCATACTCTTCAGCTCCCGCACGAAATCCATCAACACCCTCTGCTGCTCCTCGACGCCGCCACGGTTTTCGTCCTTGAGCTTGCGCGCAAGCAACTGATTGATCCCCGCGCGGATGACGAAATCCGGTAGCAGGTCTTTTTCCAGAATGCGGTCGAGATAACTCATCGCAGCGCTCAGGTTCGAGGCCTCCACGGAAAAAACGCATTCGTGGTCCGCTGATACTCGCGGTAATCCTCGCCCCGCGAGCGCACGGCGTGCTCCTCGGTTGCTTTGATTCCCGTTACTTTGGTCAAAAACAAATACATCAGGGCCGGAGCATAAACCGCCATCCACCCGCCCGGCGAGCCCAGCGCGTAGACAAAATACGCCACCCACACCGACCACTCGCAAAAGTAATTCGGGTGCCTCGAATACCGCCACAGCCCGACCCGGCAAGTCTTGCCTTGGTTGGCCGGATCCGCCCGGAAGCGGTTCAATTGCCCATCAGCCACCGACTCCCCAAGCATCGCGACGAACCACAACAACACGCCCGCGTATTCAAAACCGCCCAACCCCGGCTCCCCATTGATGAAGACAAGCACGAACGGCACACTCAGCAGCGCGATGAGCACCGCCTGCGCTTCGAAGAATCCGAAGAACATCGCCCACGTATGCTTGGGAAACTGCGTCCTAAGCGCTGCGTAGCGACCGTCCTCCTCCGGATGATGCTTGGCCACGCGGATCAGCAAATATGTCCCCAGCCGCGCGGCCCAAACCGTCACCATCACCACCACTAGCCAACTGCGCGTCAGATCCCCGCCGCCCAGCACCGCGCAGGCCGCCGCCACCGGGATGAATCCGTAAGACCAAAAGATGTCCACGACCCCCGCATTGTTCAGCACACGCGAGATCGTCCAAACACCGGCCATCATCATCATGGGAATCGCCAGCGCGAAAGCCATCAGCCGCCAAAACTCCGCCCACTCCGGCATTATGAGCACCCCCGGTTGAGGCCAGTCGGCCAATCGAGCGTCTCATTGTCCGCTCGTGTATAAATCGCTTGCACCACGCTGATATGACGGGATGCAAAGGCCGCCTCGCAATACGCGAGGTAGTAGTCCCATTTTCTGATGAAGGTCTCGTCAAATCTCTGCGCGCGCACCTCATCGAGCGCGCGGTGAAAATTCTCCCGCCAGACATGGAGCGTCCGCGCGTAATACGGCCCCATATCATCGAGATCATGGAGAAAAAGGTCGCCCGTTTTGTTCAGCGCCTGATTGACCCGTCCAATGCTATTGAGCAGGGAGCCGGGGAAAATGTGGCGCTGGATAAAGTCCACCCCGCGCCGAAGCACCGCGTATTGAGCGTCGGGGCACGTGATGTATTGCAGCCCCAACAGACCCTTGCGCTTCAGCAACCGGTGACATTGGGAAAAATACCCGTCGAGATACTTGTCTCCCACCGCCTCAAGCATTTCGATGGATGCGATCTTGTCGAACTGCCCGGTCAGTTGCCGGTAATCCTGCAGTCGCAGATCGATCCGGCCGGCCAAACCTGCCGAAGCGATCCGGCGCGACGCCTCGTCAAACTGTGCCTGCGAGATGGTCACCGTCGTGACGCGGCAACCGAAATTTTTCGCCGCGTGCATGGAGAAACCGCCCCACCCGCTGCCAATCTCGAGCACGTGGTCGGAAGGCTGCAGCCGCAGCTTGCGGCAGAGTACGTCGTATTTGCGCATCTGGGCCTGCTCGAGCGTCATTTCGGGACTGTCCCAGTAACCCGCCGAGTAGGTCATCGTCGGATCCAACCACAGCGCAAAAAACTCGTTACTCAAGTCGTAATGCTCAGCAATGTTGCGCCGACTCGTGCGCAGGCTGTTCGGCCGAAGGACATGCGCGACCTTGTGGGCAAGATTCATCAATCCTATCCGCCAATCTGTCTTGCCTGATCCCTCCATCACCGAGGATTCGTCCGCATTGCGAATAAACCACGCTATCACCGCGACCAAATCGTCTGTCTCCCACAATCCGTCCATATAAGCCTCCCCGAACCCCACCGGGCCTCCGAGGACGCAAGCCCGGAAAAAATTGCTGTCCTTCACCTGGATCTCCGCCCGCGGGTCTTTCTCGTTCCCCCCGAAAATCTTTTCACTCCCATCGGGCAACACCATTCGCAACCGGCCGCATGACATGCGGGACAAAGCGGAAAAAAGTATTGCTGCGTAACTCATCGATCAGATGGTTGGTTTAGGGCTCGATGCGTTCATAATCGTGCGCAAGATGACTCAGTGTCCATAAAGACGGCCGCCACTTGAAGCCCCAAGTGAAATCCTAAAATATCGCTCGGTGATTGGGCCGCAAGTGTTCCCGGCTTCCAGGGTGCACAGGTTGTGGTTCTTGGCAGCTCGAGGACGGACTTTGGCACTGTTCGCGCGGTCAGTGAGAGAACGAAGAGCAGTTTTCCTCAAAATGCTGCTGGTTTTTCCGGTGCTTTCCGTTCAACGCGATGACCGTTTCAGGGATTTGTGCGGACGAAACAGTCCTCGCTGTTTCTCCGGTTGCGCTTCTTTCCAAAAGAAGGGCACTCGTTTGAGCCAGAGCCGCAAGGCTTGCCAGTGGATAAGAAAAATCACCTTCAGCGTGATGAGAGGAAACTTCGCAGTGAATTTTGCAAGGTTGGTAAACGTTATCTCGCGCCGCATGCCCGTAAGCCTGCTGACCAGCACTTTGCCCTCCGCGTCGTAGTCGTCGATCAAGACGCACAATTTTTCATCCGGCAAATGCAGACGGAAATGAAATTGGAGGTCTACCGGACTGAACGGGGATACGTAATACTCTTTGGGCAAACGAATCTCGAAGTCGCAGCTGCCACCAGAAGTCACCGGCACCAGATACGGCTTCAGCTCGCGAAACGTGTTGCCCACTTCAATGACCGACGCGTGTGGCGTCCCGTCGACGTTGAAGCAAAAGTAAACCGTGATCGGGTTGAACACGTAACCCATCATCCTCGGAAAACAGAGCACGCGGATCGAACCGCCCGGCTCCAGCGGGCGACCGTTCCGCTGGAGAAATTCGCGAACATTGTCCGCCATCGGACGCGCCTTCTTCCCGTATTGAAAATGGTCTTTGTCGTGCAGACTGTAGAGATTCGCCCGGTTGACGCTGAACAGCTTCAGCTTCCGCACGACTTCATCCAACTCATCCAGGTCGAGATAGAAGTAGAAGACGCGGTATAGAAACTCATGCTGCTTGGGCCGAAGGCGCCGGTGAAACACGTCGCACTCGTAGAAACACGAATTCACGGCCAAGGATCCTCTCCGCACACCATACGGGCACAATCGACGGCCGAGGAGAAAGCATCCTCATGGAAACCGTAACGGAAATAGCTGCCGCAGAAAAAGACCCGCTGATGGGACAATTCTTTGTTGATCAATGGCAGACGATGCTGTGCCGCCAAGGCCACCCGGTCGAAGATCGGGTGCGTGTATTGCGTCTGCCACAACACCTTTTCGGGAGCAATACGGTCCGCGTAGTTGAGGCTGACAAAATAATTCCGGCGATCCGACACTCCTTGCAGGCGATTCATGTAATAGTGAGTGGACGGTCGCTCGCCACCAGAGTGCGGATCCATCCGGTAATTCCACGCCGCCCATGCCAGCTTGCGACAGGGCATCACCGATTCGTCCGTATGAAGGACGGTATCGTTCGCTTGATATCGGAAAGCTGGAAGCAGCTCGGCCTGCAACGGGGTGGGTCTGGCCAACATGGCCAGAGATTCATCGGCATGGGCCGCCATGATCACGCGGTCGTAAGCCTCTGCTCCTCCGTCCCGTGTTTGCACGCGCACGCCGCGCTCGGTTGGCTCCACGGCCACGACATCGGCCGAAACCCGCGCGCCGGGCAGATCGGCCAGCATGCGCTTCACGTATTCGCGGGAACCGCCAGCCACGGTGAACCAAGGATGGTGCGTCGTAATCCCGAGAAATCCATGGTTGTGGAAAAAACGCACCAAGGTCGCAGCGGGAAAATCGAGCGCCCCGCCGGGCGTGATACTCCAAATGGAGGCGCTCATTGGCACAAGATACAAACGCAGAAAATCATCCCCCAGTCCGTGGCGCCGGGTAAATTCACCGAGCGTCATCAACTCGAGCGACTCGTCTTCAAGCGAGGCATTGGCCACACGGAAAAAGCGCAGGATCTGTGCGAGGAGCTTGAGAAAACGCGGTCGCACCAGATTGCGCCGCTGGGCAAAGACGCGATTGAGGCCCATGCCGTTGTATTCCACACCAAGGCCGTCATGCCGGACACTGAAGCTCATCTCCGTCGGCTTGATCGGCACGCTCAATTCGTCGAATAAACGCAAGAGATTCGGGTAGGTCTCTTTGTTGAAAACCATGAAACCGGTGTCCACCGGCAACCGGCGACCGTCCTCCTCCACCTCCACCGTGTTGGAATGCCCGCCGATGCGGGCTTCACGCTCGAGGATAGTCACGTCGTAACGCTGACGCAGCAGCCAAGCAGCACCCAAGCCGGCGACTCCGCCGCCGATAACCGCGAGCTTTTCTTTCACCGGGTCATTTACGCCGCAGCCCGCGCCTTCATGGCTTCCGCCTCGCGGTAGGCCGATTCGGGCACTGGCCGTAGGTTCCAGATGATTCCGAGCCAAGACAGGACCTTGAGGGTGTAGTAAGTCGGATCAAACTCCCACCAGAAAAACCCCTGACGCGCCGCCGTTTGGTGGCGGTGATGGTTGTTGTGCCAACCTTCCCCGAGAGTAATGAAAGCCAACAGCATGCTGTTGCGGCTGTCATCGCGCGTGTCATAACGTTTTTTTCCCAGAACATGGGCTAGCGAGTTGATGCAAGAGGTTCCGTGGAAAAGGAAGGTCGTGCTGATGAAAAATCCCCAGACGAGCATTTGCATCGGTGAGGTGCCGAAGGAAGGGAAGAAAGCCTGCAAAAACCACCCCCAACCGAGCATGACAAAAGCCAGGAAGAAAGGGCCGATGAGGTCGAAGCGGTTGAGGAAGACAAGCTCGGGATACTTCGCGAGATCTTTGATTTTCGAGTAATCAGTCGGAAAGTTGCAGCTGCTGGTGATCCATCCCAGGTGAGCCCACAGGAAGCCCTGCATCCCCGGTGAGTGAAAATCCTCCAACTCGTCGGAATGCTTGTGATGATGGCGGTGCACCCATGCCCACCATAGGGGGCCCCTCTGCGTGCAGGTCAGACCGAGGAAAGCGGCAATAAACTGCCCCGCGCGCGAAATCTGAAACGTCTTGTGGCTGAAGTAGCGGTGATAAAACCCCGTCACCAAAAACATCCTCGCAAAGTAAAGAAACACGGCCGTGCCCACGGCCACCCAGCTCCAACCGGTCCAGATTACCCCAAGACAGCCCAAATGGAGGATGATAAAAGGCACCAAGCGCCCCCATTCCATGCGTTCGGGCTGGTTGCGGATGATTTCCGGATCGCCTTCAAAGTAATCGCTATCGAGAAAATTGATCAGGCGGCGGACGGGCGAAAGGGCTTCGGCGGACATGGTTTATTCTTCGGGCAAACCTAGCTCTCCCAGCACGCGCTGCAAGTCGTCGTTCCCGTAATATTCGATGAGAATGCGCCCTTTCTCCTCCCCATGCCGTATCTCGACGCGGGTCGAAAGACGCTGCTGCAGGCGATTCTCCAGATGGCGCACCGCGGGAGAAACCTCGCGCTCGCCACGCTTCCGTCCACCCTTGCGGGTGGCACCCGCTTTGGTCAGGTGTTGGTGGACGAGCTCTTCCGTGGCGCGGACGGAAAGGTTGCCGCGGAGCACTTGATTGGTGATGGAGCGCTGCTCCTCGACACGGCGCAGTCCGAGTAACGCTTTCGCGTGGCCCACCGTGAGGCGTTGCTGAACCAGGTACGACTGCACTTCCTCATCAAGGTCGAGCAACCGCATCGTGTTGGCTACGGCCGCACGGCTTTTGCCGACTTTTTTCGCAATGTCGTCTTGCCTGAGTTTGAATTCTGTGGCCAGCCGCGCGTAAGCCTTGGCCTCCTCGATCGGATTGAGATCCTCGCGTTGGAGGTTCTCAACAAGCGCCAACTCGAGCACCTCGAGATCGGTCGCCTCCCTTACGATCACCGGCACATCTGTGAGTCCGGCCTGACCAGAAGCCCGCCAGCGGCGCTCACCGGCAATTAACTCAAAGAGTCCGTTGACCTTGCGGACAATCAGCGGCTGGATGATGCCGTTTTCGCGGATCGACTCGACCAACTCGGACAAATGCTCGGCCGGAAACGTGCTGCGCGGCTGCAGCGGACTCGGCACCACCTGGGTCAAAGCCACCGTCTGCACGCGATCGCCCGCTGCTTCAGCAGCTGCCACGGCGGCAGCGGCGGCTTTAGAGGGCGCGATGAGGGCCCCCAGCCCACGTCCGAGTGCAGGTTTTGCCATAGTCCGTAATCCTAACGAACCCGCCCCCCGGATGGGAAGCACAGCGACACGGCATGGCTCGACAACTTGAGAAGACCGAGGCTGATTGACTCCAAAAAAGCGGTGCACGATGGTGCAGTATGCACACTACTACCAAAATGAGGCTCGCCGCTGCGGTAGTGTCGGGGTTTCTGTTGTGGAACCACGCCATGGCCACGGAATCACCGGCATACCAAGTTCTCACCCGCGAGGGAAAATTCGAGCTGAGGGAATATCCGGCGCTCACCGTCGTGCGCACCCCCATGGGCAACGGCAACGAGTTCGGGCGTCTTTTCCGCTACATCTCCGGCAACAACGAGGATGGAGAAAAGATTGCCATGACCACTCCGGTGCTGATCCAGCACGAGGGCGACAAGACCGGGATGAGCTTCATTGTGCCGCGCGAAGTTGCGGCAGCCGAGCGCGTCCCCGCGCCCAAGGATAGCATGGTGGGACTGGACAAAATTCCGGGCGGCCGCTTCGCCGTGTTCCGCTTTTCAGGCGGACGCAATGAGCGGAACGAAGCCCAATCACTGGCCGCGCTGCGTGACTGGATGAAAAACCAGAAGCTCACATCGACGGGCGATCCAGTCTTTGCCTATTACGACCCGCCATGGATCCCGGGTTTTATGCGTCGCAACGAGGTGCTTCTTCGCATAGCCGTGCAGCCTTGAGCCGGACGGAGGGTTCCGCTTAGTCTTCCATCCCTATGGGACGTCAATGGTTGTTGGCCAAGCGCGAGGTGGCCTCGCTCCGGAAATCGCAAGCCACGGGAAAATTCATCCGCGAGATCACTATCGCGGCGCGCCAAGGCGGTGCAGATCCGACCACCAATTCACGGCTGGCCGCGGCGCTGGAGAAAGCGCGCAAGGAAAGCGTGCCGAAGGATGCCATCGAACGCGCCATCGCCAAGGGCGCCGGCACGGGCGGCGACAAGACAGCGCTGGAACACCTGACTTTCGAAGGCTACGCACCGCACAAGGTTCCGGTCATCGTGGAAGTTTTCACCGACAACAACAACCGGACCGCGCCGGAGCTTCGCGTTCTCTTCAAGAAAGGGCAACTCGGCGCCTCGGGGAGCAACAAGTTCCTCTTCGATCACGTCGGTCTGGTGGAAGCACACACAAGTGATGGCGGGAAAGATCTGGAGGAAGCCGCCATCGAAGCCGGGGCCAACGAAGTCGAGCCCCTCACCCACGCCCAGAATGACGATATTCCGGAAAACGCCACCGGCGGACGCTTTATCACCGATCGCGCCAACACGCATGCCGTGGCGCAATGGCTCGGACAAAACGGCTGGACCGTGGTGACCAGCGAACTCGGCTACGTGCCGAAGCAATGTCCGGATCTGACCGATGAACAGCGCGGTGAAGTGGGCACATTTTTACAAGCACTGGATGACCATGACGACGTCCACCGCGTCTGGGCGGCGGTAAAGTGACGCGCCAGTAGCCGCAGCGGATCCAGCGGACCTACAAATGCCCGCGCGTCATGAGCGCACCGGCCGGGGCCAAGCCGCGCGGGGTGCCGAGAATTTCGGTAAGCACGACGGCCTGTCTCTGCGCGCTGCGCCCGGACAGCATCTGGCGCAGTCCGCTCGCAGACCAAGCAGGCTCGTCGGTTCTCTCCGCCCCGGCAAAGGCCGAAGCCAGTTCGCGGGTTTTGCGATCGGGCTGCGTAGGGCGCTTCGTCGCCTGCCAAGAGGGGGCACGAACCACAACAGGCACCGGTGGGGGTGCCGGCTCCTCGAGAGAGGCGAACTCTTCATCCTCGAAGATTTCAGGCTCCATGGCGCGGCGCACCAACGGCGGGGGAGCCTCCTCGGCCGGTAGCCCGAGTGCATCCATGAGTTCCTTGAAAGGGTCTTGCGCGGGGCGGACTTCGGGAACGGGCGCGCGCTCGGTGTAGATATTGCGGCGCGCTTCACGGCGTTCGCCGAGGGCAGCTTCCCGCTTCATTTGCGCCGCCTCGCGCTTCTCGGCGGCCTTTTGCAAAATCCAATTCACCAGGCTGATGAGCCCGATGATGAGGAGGATGACGAGTTGTTCCATGGCGGAACGGGGCGCAGGTTTTTACCGTGCTTCGGCGTTGCCGCGCTCGGACCCGGCGATGGATTCGCGCATCTGCGAGTCGGCCTGGATATTTTTCATCCGCATGTAATCCATGATGCCGAGGTTGCCGGAACGGAAGGCTTCGGCCATGGCTTGCGGGACTTGAGCCTCGGCTTCGACGACTTTGGCGCGCATTTCCTGCGTGCGCGCCCGCATCTCACCCTCGACGGCCACGGCGGCCGCACGGCGGACTTCCGCCTTGGCTTGGGCCACGACTTTGTCGGCCTCGGCTTGTTCGCCCTGCAACTTGGCGCCGACGTTTTCGCCGACGTCGATGTCGGCGATATCGACGGAGAGAATTTCGAAGGCCGTGCCGCTATCGAGACCTTTTTCGAGGACGGTTTTGGAGATGCGATCGGGATTTTCAAGGACATCTTTGTAGGAAACGGCTGAGCCGATCGAGGTGACGATACCCTCGCCCACACGGGCAATAATGGTTTCTTCGGTTGCACCACCGACAAAGCGATCGAGGTTCGAGCGCACGGTGACGCGGGCTTTGACTTTGACGCCGATGCCATCGCGGGCCACGGCGTCGATGGTCGAACGTCCCGACCCCGGGGCGGGACAGTCGATGACTTTCGGATTGATGCTCGTGCGGACGGCCTCGAGAACAGTTTTGCTCGTTCCTTTGATCGCAAGGTCGATGGCGCAGGCGCGGTTGAAGTCGAGCTTGATGCCGGCTTTGTCCGCCGCAATGAGAGCCAGCACGACAGAATCCACGCTGCCGCCGGCCAAGTAATGGGCTTC
>JBILDG010000193.1:0-4161 GCA_044352715.1 Chthoniobacterales bacterium
GTGCGGAAATGATCATGACAATCCCGACTCGCGGGAAATGCGGTCCAAAATATCAGGCGTCACGGCGGAAATATTGATGAAGGGGAAAGTGGACTTGGCCCGGAACCACGTCAACTGCCTTTTGGCATATTGCCTCGTGGACACGATCAGCCGTTCGCGGCAGTCCTCGAAGGTCAGCTGCCCATCCAAATACGCGGTGATTTCCCGCCATCCGAGAATCTGCCGTGCGGTTGTCCCGGCGACAGAACGGGCCAAGGCGACTTCTTCGATGGCCCCGTTTTGCAGGCGCAGCGAGACAGCGGCGGCAATGCGCCGATGAAGATCATCGCGTTCGCGCACAAGAACAACACCGCGGCATGGCGAGGGATCGGCCGGCGGGGCGAGCAACTCGGAGGCCAGGCGGGAAGTTTGCCAGCACAGCTCGAGCCGGCGCGCGACGCGGCGGGGATTTTGCAAATCGATGGCGGCGGCGCTGGCCGGATCAAGTCGCCGTAATTCCGCCACCGCTTCGGCCAACGGGAGGGCGCGGACACGCAAGCGCACGGCGGGATCGATGGACGGCAGCTCCGGCAATCCCTGCAAGAGGGCCTGCAGATACAAGCCGCTGCCGCCGACCACGAACGGCACGCGGCCGCGTGCAAAGACATCCGACATCGCACCGAGAGCGAGTCCAGCGAAGCGGGCGGCATCCATTTCTTCGGCACACGGGACACATCCGAAAAGATGATGCGGCACCGTGGCGAGTTCCTGTGCCGACGGCTGGGCGCTGAGCACGGGAAATTCGCGGTAAAGCTGGAAGGCGTCGGCATTTACTATTTCGCTGCCGTGGCGGAGAGCCAAACGCAACGCGATCTCGGATTTCCCGACGGAGGTGGGGCCGGTCACGAACACCGCGTGCCGCAAAATTCCGCGATCGGGCTGGGTCGTGCTGCTCATAAAAGGTTGGGGCCGCCCGGACAGGCGGCCCCACCATGAAGAAGAATATCAGTGAATGATCAAGCTTGCGGGGAGGCGGTGGATTCCTCAGCCGGCGTCTCGGCAGATTCATCCTCGCGGTCGCGGCCGATCGGGCGATCCGGCGGGAGCTTGGCTCCGCTGACGACAAGCTTGCGGCCCATGTATTCCTTGTCGTGCAATTCATCGACGGCACGTTTGGCCTCGGTGACGCTGTTCATTTGCACGAAGCCGAAGCCTTTGGAGCGCTGGGTGTGCTTGTTGGTGATGACCTCGACGTTGGTCACCGTGCCCACGCCGGAGAACAGCTCGAAGAGGTCGCTCTCGGCGGCATCGTAGGAGAGGTTGCCGATGTAAAGACGCGGCGTGGTGACCTCCACGGCCTCGGGCTTGCGGGACGGGCGTGGCTCGCGCGGGGCCCGCGGCTCGCGGGATTCCTCGCGGGCGGGACGCGGCTCGCGGGTTTTGGCAGCGGCGGCGGGCTTAGGCGCGAGGCCGAACAAGGCTTTGATTTTATCCCACAAACTGAGGGGTTTGCGGGAATCGCGACGGACATGGAAGCCATCGCCGGAGCGGGATTGAGACGAGGGAGTGCGACCACCGCGACGGCGGCGGCGTGAACCGGAGTTGGAATGACGTGAATTCATTGTGACGATCAATTTTGTTTGAATAGGTGAGCCGCGGGGCGCGCAAGCCGCGCATCGGATGAGTCCCGCGGAGGATGAACGGATGCAGCGCCAGCCGGGCGCTTCGCGTCTGCCGTGCGGCAAAGCCGGGGCCGGCGGAGGTTTTATCCGTGTGTTTTTCAAGGACAGTCATAGCCCTTCCTTGTCGGCGTAACCGGAACGGTGCCGACAGGTCAGGCAGGTTGGCCCGCAATGAGGACGAAAGACGTCCTATTGCGCAAGTTGCCCGCAGACAAAACATAACCACGAACATGACTATCGCGTCGAAAAGACGCCGGAAGCTAATGCGGGTCGGGCCGGCCTGCAACCTTGAAATGCCCGAGAAGCTGCTCCGACAGAGTAGCTACTCTGTATTGCCGCCCTCGTCCATGGCGGGGCCGGAGGTTTGCCCGTCACCGGATCGCAGTCCCTGGGGACCTTTGCGGCCATCGCGACCAAGCTGGTCCAGCATGGGGGCCAAGTCGGGGTTTTGTTTGAGCACAGCAGCGCGCATGGCTTCGTGCATCTCGCGCCCGGCCTTCATTTTCTCCTCGGGAGTGGAGGCGGCATCGAACTTCTGTTTCGCGGCGATGACCGCAGGATCTTTCTTGGCCGATTCATGGGCGGATTTGAGGGCTTCCTTTTTCTCGGGCGGCAGAGACTGAAAGCGGTCGCGCATGCCCTTGGCGCGTTCGCCGGACTGTTTGACCTTGTCAAGAGTGGGTGCCAGCTGGGGATCGACGGCCAAGATTGCCGCGCGCATGGCCGTCTGGATTTGCTGGTCAAGGGCTTTGCGGGCTTCTTCCAAGGAACGAACGGTGGGGTCGTTTTTGGCTTTTTCGCGGGCTTCAGCAAACCGCTTGGCTTCCTCGGGAGTCATACCCTCAGGCCGACCGAGCTTGCGGGGAGATGGCCCGTCGGAAGGTGCGCCCTGAGCGGTTGCCGCACTTTCTTGGGCTAAAACAGTGAGAGTAAGGGGAGCGGCGAGAAAAGCGGCCGCGCAGAGGAGCGTGAGAGTTTTCATGATATCTGTTTCAACCCCTACGGACGGCACCGGTTGCGCTTTCGCTGCAAAAAACTCAAGCCGCCGCTGCCGGGGGGTTGACCGGGAGGGTGACCAAGAAGGCCGAACCTCGACCGGGCGCACTCTCCACGGAAACATTCCCGCCATGCGCTTGCACGATGTGTTTCACGATAGCCAAGCCCAGACCGGTCCCGCCGGTATCGCGTGAGCGGTCTTTGTGCACACGGTAAAAGCGTTCGAAAATGTGCTCCTGATCGGCAAACGGAATACCCGGACCGTTGTCGCGAACGCGGATGCGGACTTCCCCACCGGAGTGTTCCGCGAAAAAATCCACGGCCAAACCGGGCCCGTGGCCGTGCTTAAGGGCATTGTCGAGGAGATTGACGAATGCATGCTCGAGCATCAAGGCATCGGCCCGCAGCACGGGCTGGGCGTCCGGCACGTGGATCGAAACCAACGCAGCGCGCTCGTGGATCGGGCCTTCGAATTGATGGACCACACGGGATAAAAGCTCGCGCAGATCGACCGGGACAATTTCCAGCGGCACGGTGTGCGATTCCGCGCGCGAAATGACCAGCAAGTCATCGACCAAGTGACGCAAGCGGTCTGCGTGTTTATGCATCACGCCCAACGCATTCTCCGTCATGGCCCGATCCTCGAGCCCGCCGTCGAGGAGAGTCTCGAGGTAGCCGCTGATGATGGTCATCGGCGTGCGCAACTCATGGGAAACATTGGCGACGAAATCACGCCGCACTTTTTCCAGTCCCTTGATCTTTGTGATGTCATGCACCACCCCGATGGCTCCGCCTTGATTCTCCCCCTGGTTCAAAGGGGACACGCTCAGCTCAAAGACCCGTGGCTCCCCGACCGAATCGTAAAGAATTTCCCCGCGCTGCGGTTGCAAAGATTGGAGGCAGTCTTGGACAAGCCGGTGCATTTCGTGCCGGCGGAACACCTCCATGACCGTCTGGCCGACGGGGGGCGCCGAAAGCGCGAACATGGCTTCCACCCCGAGATTCGCCACCCGGACGCGCATCTGCCGGTCGACCACAAAAACCCCCTCGGAAATACTCCCGAGGATTGCTTCGGTTTCAGTGCGCTCTTCGCTGGCCGTCCGCTCAAGTTCGCCGACACGCTCGGCCACAAGTTGTAAGTCCTGCGCGGCGGAACGAAAACCGACCGGTAGATCAAACAAGATCGGTAGCTTTCTGTCCCCACGGGCCACGCGGCGCAGACCCTCGCACAAACGACGCCACGCGGCGGCATACCGCCAGACCGCAAGAGCCAAGACGACGCCTGCTGCGGAGATGATGATCCACCAAGTCAATCCGCTTCCTCCACCAGAAAACGATACCCCTCGCCGCGCACTGTTTCGATGCGTTCAGCAAAGTCCCCGAGCTTGGCCCGCAGCCGGCGCATGTGGGTGTCCACCGTGCGGCTGTCGATGACGTTGCGGTAGCCCCAGACATCGCGAAGCAAAACATCGCGGCTGAGCGAATGCCCGCGTTTGTCGATGAG
>JBILDG010000194.1:0-4125 GCA_044352715.1 Chthoniobacterales bacterium
TTGGTGCTGCTGGCCTACACCTCGGCCCGGGAGCAGATCCTTCGCCAGACCAATGCCGAAGCGTTGGTCGAGGTGGAGTTGCACGCCACGGAAATTGATGCGCTTGTGGGTCGCGTGGCGTCGGTGGTGACCACGATGGCGGCGCGGCAGGCGGTGCGCGGGCCGACCCCGCCGCCCAATGTGCTCGAGGAGTTGCGCGAGATATTGCAAAGTTTTCCTCCGGAAGAGGTCTTCGGAGTTTTTTACACCTTCGAAGGGGCGGATTACCGGGATCCGATGTCGATGCCATGGATCGACCGCAATTCCTTTCCCGAGCAGGTGATCAACAAGAATCCTTATGACAAGGAGACCGACACCACGCTGTGGTATTGGGGGCCGAAGAAGACGGGGAAAATTTATTTTACGGAACCTCACTTCGACGAGGGGGGGTCGGAGGTCACCATGCTCAGCGTGACGGCTCCGATCTTGGGGCCGGAGGACAAGTTTTTTGGTGTGGCCGGCATCGATATTGCGCTGTCGGACATGCAGGAGTTGCTGAAAAAAGTGGATCTGCAGCTAGCCCAGCATGCGGGGGTGGAGAACGACTATGCTTACCTGCTCAGCGCCCAAGGGACGATCATCGCGCACCCGGACAAAACTTTGATGATCGGGCAGGGAAACGTCGGGGTGAATGCTCGCGATTTGCCGGTCGGCGGGCAGATCCTCGCGCAGGACGATGGTTTTGCGGAATACGGGGAAGGGGTGCAGCGGCGGATTGTTTACTGGGCCTCGGCGCCGTTGACGGGGTGGAAGGTCGTATTGGATGTGCCGCAGGCGGCGGTGATGCTTCCCTTACGTTCGTTGGCTCAGCGTTCGGCTGCGGTGGGCATTCTCGGGTTGATGCTTCTGTTGGTTGTGGTTTCCCTCGTGGCCCGCCGTGTTGCTTCTCCGCTCAAGGAGTTGGGCCGTGCGGCGGCGGATTTGGAGGCGGGGCATCACGACAGCGAGAAGTTATTGCCGCTGTTGCGCCGTGGGGATGAGGTGGGGGACCTCGGCCGGGCCTTCACCCGCATGGCCGGTGAAATCAAACAGCGCGAGGAGAGGCTGGCGGGATGGAATGCGAACCTTGAAAAAACAGTGGCCGAGCGCACCACAGAACTCAAACAGGCGGTGGCCGAGGCCGAGGTGGCCCGCGAGCAGGCGCAGGAAGCCAACCGCACAAAGAGCGCATTCTTGGCCAACATGAGCCACGAACTCCGCACACCGATGAACGCGATCATCGGCTACAGCGAGATGCTTCTCGAGGAATCCGAGGACACGGGCGAGAAGTGGATGCAGGCGGATCTGCAAAAAATTCTTTCATCGGCCAAGCACTTGCTCCAACTGATCAATGACATCCTCGATCTCTCGAAGATCGAGGCGGGACGCATGACCGTTTACCTGGAGCAGGTCGACATCAACCAGACGGCGCGCGACGTGGCGGCGACCGTCGAGCCTTTGGTGGCGAAAAACAGCAACACGTTCGAGCTGAAATGCCCGCCGGATGCCGGGGATATGCGGACCGATCTGACCAAGCTTCGCCAGACGCTTTTCAACCTGCTGAGCAACGCCAGCAAATTCACGGAGAACGGCAGGATCACGCTCGAAATCACTCGGGGCCATGACGGCTTGGTGCACTTCGCCGTCCGCGACACCGGCATCGGCATGACGCCGGAGCAGATGGAAAAACTTTTCACCGAATTCACCCAGGCCGATGCATCAACAACCCGCAAGTATGGCGGGACCGGTCTCGGATTGGCGATCAGCCGCAAGTTCTGCCGTATGCTCGGGGGGGATATCACGGTGCAGAGCGAGCCTGGTCGGGGCAGCACATTCACTGCCACATTGCCGGTGGAGGCGAGCGAAGCAGCACCCGCCGAGGAGCCAGCTGAGGGTGGGCAAATGGATTCACCTGCCGTCGATGGTCGTCGCGGAACGTTGCTAGTGATTGATGATGATGCGAGTTCCCGCGATCTGCTGCGACGGATTTTGGAGAAGGAGGGTTTTGCTGTGATCACCGCATCCAGTGGTAGCGAAGGGCTCGCTTTGGCCCGGGAGCGCAAGCCGGACCTGATCACGCTTGATGTCATGATGCCGAGCATGGACGGTTGGGCGGTGCTGACCTCGCTCAAATCGGATCCGCTCACGTCGAAAATTCCTGTCGTCATGATGACAATGGTCGATGATCGTCCGATGGGTTTTGCGCTCGGTGCCGATGCTTACTTGACCAAGCCCTTCGACAAGACACGCCTTCTCCAAGCCATCGATCACGAACTAAAGTCCGACCAACATGTCTAAAATCCTTATCGTCGAAGACAACGAAATGAACCGCGACATGCTGTCCCGTCGCTTGGCAAAACGCGGATTCACCGTGGTTATGGCGGTGGATGGTCAGCAGGGTGTGGACATGGCTCGCAGCGAAAAGCCAGATCTGGTGCTCATGGACATGAGTTTGCCGGTGATGGATGGATGGGCGGCGACCCGGGCGATCAAGGCGGACGCGGCCACGGCATCCACACCGGTCATCGCGCTCACGGCCCATGCCATGGCGGGTGACCGTGAAAAAGCGCTTGCGGCGGGTTGCGACGATTACGACACCAAACCGATCGAACTGCCGCGCCTGCTCGAAAAAATCGGCAAATTTCTTCCTGATGCCTGATTCATCCTCCAACGAGGAGTCTCTCATCGGAGCGCTGCGCCACGACCTGCGCACGCCGATCAACCAGATCATCGGCTACGCCGAGTTGGTGTCGGAAGATCTCGAAGGTGATCAGCACGCCGGCACGCGGGAGGATTTGGCCAAAATCGGTCGCGCGGCGCGCGGGTTGGCGGAGTTGATCACGCGAGAGATCCAACCGGGGCGGATTGCTTTGGTGGGAGGGCGGGAGGAAAAGACCGGCGCCGGGGACGCCGCCGCTACAGCAGACAAAAGCAGCGGACGGCTGGGCCAGCCGTCCCTACCGGGAGATGAGGTGATTTTGGTGGCCGGTGAGACGGCTAAAATTCTCATCGTCGACGATCAGGAGGAGAACTGCGCGGTTTTGCAGCGGCGGCTGGAAAAGGAAGGTCATGCATGCGTCTCGGTCCACGATGGAGAGACCGCCCTGGATCGCCTGGCAGTGGAGCCCTTTGATCTCGTGCTGCTCGACATCATGATGCCGGGTATCGATGGGCGCGAGGTGCTCCGCCGCATCAAGACTGATGACAAGTTGCGCCACCTTCCGGTCATCATGATTTCGGCGCTCGACCAGATCGATAGTGTGGTCGAATGCATCCAGCTTGGGGCGGAGGATTACCTGCCCAAGCCCTTCAACCCTGTGCTATTGCGGGCGCGCATCGGGTCGTCGCTTGACCGCAAGCGGTTGCGTGACGCCGAGCAGGCCGCGTTCACGGCATTGCAGGAGAGTCAGCAAAAATTGTCGGAGGAGTTGTCCGAGGCGGCGGCCTACGTGCAAAGCGTGTTGCCCGCGCCGATCAAAGACGGTCCGGTGCGAACGGCATGGTCGTTTCTGCCCTCGTCCTCCTTGGGAGGAGATGCCTTCGGATACGGGGAATTGTCCGGCGGTCGCTTTGGTATTTGCCTGCTCGATGTCTGCGGGCACGGCGTGGGAGCGGCCTTGTTGTCGATCAGCGTGCTTAATGTGATTCGGTCCGAGTCTTTGCCGGGCGTTGATTTCTTGGATCCGGGCGAGGTGCTGGCGGGGTTGAATACCGCGTTTCCGATGGAACGCCACGGGGAAATGTTTTTCACCGCGTGGTGCGGAATTTACGATCCCGCGACCCGAATGTTGAGGTTCGCGGCGGGTGGGCATCCTCCGGCGATCCTGGTGCGGGCGGATGGCACGGCCGAGTCGCTGGCGGCGAAGGGCCCCGTCATCGGCGCGTGCGATGGCATGAAGTTTGCCGTTGCGGAATGTCAGGTTCCTTCCGCTTCCAAGCTCTTCGTCTTCAGCGACGGTGCTTACGAAATCCAGCGAAAGGATGGCACCATGATGGGTCATGGTGATCTGCAATCCCTGCTGGCCCGGGCCCCGCGCGAAGGGGCCGTAGAGTGGGTGCTGGAGCAGTTGCGCCTCATCAACAGCCAAACATTTTTCGATGACGATG
>JBILDG010000195.1:0-4104 GCA_044352715.1 Chthoniobacterales bacterium
CAGCCGCGCCGGACCGTCGATGCTGAGGCCGACGAGAAAATTCTCCTCGCGCAGGAATTCGCACCATTCGTCGTCGAGCATGGTGCCATTGGTCTGGATGGCATTGTGGATCTTTTTGCCATCAGCATATTGGCGCTGCAACTCGACGACCTTGCGGAAAAACTTCACCCCCAGCAACGTCGGTTCCCCACCCTGCCAGGCAAAAGAAACCTCCGGCACATTCTGGCTCCCGATGTATTGCCGCACGTAGGTCTCGAGGACCACGTCGGACATTTTGAAATTTTCGTTCGTGGGGAAGAGCTTCTCTTTTTCGAGATAGAAGCAGTATTTGCAGTCGAGGTTGCAGATCGGCCCGATGGGCTTGGTCATCACATGGAAAGCGCGAATCGGCGCGTGACCGGTCAACTGTGCGGCTATTTCCATGAATCTAACAACTTAGCACCGCCGCCAAGGTGCTGCCGAGCCGGCAATCATCAGGAATCCGGCCACTTCTCCTCCACCCATCTCACGAGGCCGATGGAAGATATCGGTAAGGTTGCTCGATATAGGGCTGATTCCACCCGCGGGGCTCGTCGTCGGGCGCGGGTTCATCGGAAGGCATGACCATGACCAAAACGCGATGCTTGCGATCAAAGTTAACCGGACGGGCCAACCGGACCGTCCCCTGCTCGTCGACTTCCGCTTCGAGAGTTTGAATCATGCGGCAAGTTACGCGCGCAGGTAAGACTGTCAAATGGACCCACGCCGGCTCAAAACTTCACACCCAAGCCGAGGAAGAAGTTGTGGCTGAGCACTTGAGGGTTGGCGGCGGCGGCGCTGTAGGAAAAGAAAGCTTCCCAGCGATCCCCCAAGCGCGCCCCCAGTCCCGCTCCGGCGTACAGAAAATCCCTCATGGGCGGGGCTGTCTCATAGCTGAACGGGACCGCGTTTCCCCCACCCACCAAAGAAGAGTTGATATTGTAGGCGTTCTGCAAAAATTCATGCTGCCAACTGGCAAAAAGCATGGGTGTCAGGGTCAGCTGGCGCGTGGCTTGGATCGGATACGCCGCTTGTCCGCCAAGCGAGTAAAGCAGGCTGCTGGAATTGTAGGGATCGACATCGAGATTGAGTGATCCTGCGCCCGTCTCGGTGAACCCCTGCACCCCGAGATACGTGTATTGCAGGCTTGTCATCGGACCGAAGACAAACCCTCCCGCCTGAAAATCATAGCCCGTGGCCAAAGCCGCATCGAATTCCCATGCACCCGGCCGGCCCTGCGCCATGCGGTCAATCGTGCCGAACTGGATTTTCCGATCCACGTCATATCCATGGTAGGCCCCACCCACGAGGGCGTTGACGTAAATTTCACCGGGACCCCAGACGTCACCCCAGGACGAAAACCCCCCGAAGCGCACCGCGTTGTCGATCAACCGGCTGCCGTCATCATACTGCGCCTGCAGTCCTTGATAGCCGGCATAAACGCCGGTGGAGAGATTCTCGTTCCAACGATACGACGCTCCGACGTTCACCCCACCGCCCTGCGAATTGTAAGTCCCGAGGTTGCTGATGTTGTCCATCTTTGAAAAAATCCCGTTGCCGTCGGTAAAAACGCCCCAGCGTGGTGCCGATTGCGGGTCGGCTAGGATATCCGCAGCCAATGTTCCGCGGCCGATGGTGCTTTTACCGTCTCGCGGCATGATCTGCTTGCCATCGCCGAGCGGCACCGGATCGATCCCCATCGCGCTGAAACCGGTTCCGTCGATGCGTTGCATCCACATCCGCTGGAACATCGCGTTGTTGAGCGCGTTGGCCTGATTGAACGCCAACGTCGGCAAACTCGCATACATGGCAGGCATCATCTGCTCAAAGGCGTTGGGAATTTCGGCCAGGTTCAGATTCACCAACTCGGTCAAAACCACCGGACGATCCCCGTCGAGAGAAGTGATGAAATCGTTGAGCGCGCCCGCGATTTCTTCCTGGTTTGGTGTCACCGCAAACTCCGCCAAATCTTGAATGAGGGAAATGTTGAATCCGACGGTATTCGAGGGAGAAACCGGGGCCACAGGTGTAACCAGAAGGTCGAATTCGTATTCCAATTCCTTGATGGCAACCGACGACTGCACGGTTACCACCGGGTTGGGCAGGTTGGGCTGCAAAGAGGTGTTGGCCAACTGACCCGAGTAGCCGCCACCGACGTCGGAGAACGCCACATAGTTCAGTGTCTCGCCTCCGACCGTCTGGCCGTTGTGCTGGCGGAAAGTCAGAGAGGAAAAAGGGATCAGCTTGCCGTTCACATCGAAAGCACGAATACGGACACGCTCGGCATACACATCGAAATCCGAAAAAACGAGAAACGCGGCCGGCGAAATACCCACCCCGAAGTTCAGGTTGTAATTGACCGTCGTGCCGCCCCCGCCCTGACGCAGCAAGGTATAGAGCCGACGGCTGCCCGCAATGTAGGAAGGATTGGGCGCCGAGCCGGCCGCCGTGAAATTAATCGTGCTGGCCCCTGGCAACAGCGCCGAGCCGGCCAGACTGGTCGTCCGTGTGATCAACAGATCGCCGGTATTGCGAAAGTTGAAAGCGCCGGGCGTTCCATCGGCCAAGGATCCGAACCCTGTCGTGTCGGCATAAATGTAACCGTTCGCTATCGGACCTTGGGCCTGAGCGGAAGCACACACCAAAAGCAAAAGCACAAAGTGAACAAGGGGGCGCAAGGACATCCGGTGCAATCTATCCAACCGTCTGCGGGGGTCAAAGCTAGTCGCAAGCTAGGCGGGGAGTTTTTTGGGCCGAGGACAACCAGTGTCTTACCCCCTGTGATGGGATGGGCGCATGAAAACGACACAGCTCAGCCCCCGCACCAACAACCGTTCGGCCGACGATCACCATATCTGGAACAACAATGGCACGTGGTGGTGTCACTACACCGTCCACAAAGCCGACTACACCAAGCAGCGCATCCGAGTGTCGCTCGGCACGCGCGACCGGGATGAAGCGCGCGACCGCCGCGATCAACTCCTCGACGGCGTGGCCACGATTGCCAAGGCCATCGCACAAGCCATTCCCGACGCCGCGCCGCGACGGCTTCCGACAAACAAGTCGTCTCTCACACGACCGAAACCAACAATACGGAACGCCAAACGCGAAATACTCCAATATTCCTGATAAAGCAGGAGCGTGGGGGACAAGGGTCAGCGACTCGCGAAGATAATCACGAGGCTGAGGATGAGAACGGTGAGGGCGGGCGCAGCTTTCTTGAGAGGGTCGCGCACTTTGATGTGCATGGCGACGGCGCCGAGCATAAGGACGGCAACCACAGCGGCGGCGGGCAGCACCAGGACCGGGACAAACAACCCGACCAAGAGGGCGAAAGCGGAGGTCACTTTAAGAAATCCCACGGTGTAGCACGACCAGGCGGGAAGTCCGTAGGCGGCAAACTCTTCGCACATGTTGGTGGCGGCGGCGCCCCGGTAAGCAGTGGCTTTGTTGAAACGCAGCAACCACACATTAAGCAGGCCGCAGCCGACGATGATTTGGCAAATTTGGGCGAGTATTTCCATGGGGAGTGATTAGATCGTTGCCCGTAACCCTACCCCGTCCCTACGCTCGCGGTAAGGAGTTTTTTTCATGCCCCCACTTTCACTTGTTCTCGAGATTCTGTCCGCCGCCGCTTTTCTTTTCTACGGCGCAGCCTGCTTGTTTTCCGCCAAGCTGGTGGCGGAATTCGAGCGTTACCGTTTGGCGCGTTGGCGCGTTTTGGTGGGAAGTCTGGAAATGGCCGGGGCGGTCGGTCTCCTGGTGGGTCAGTGGTTTGTGCCCTTGAAACTCGCCGCGGCGGCGGGTCTGGTCGCCATGATGCTCTGTGGTCTCTGGGCACGCTGGCGCATCCGTGATCCGTGGCATGCGATGATGCCGGCGCTCGTGCTGGCCTTGGTCAATCTGGCCATCATCGCGCTCGCCTGACCGGCATCTATTCCTGCGCGCACTCGCCGCCGGAGCGGTAAAAGGAGTCGCCAATTTTTTGCGTCACGCTGCCGTCGGAACGATAGAATGTATCGCCGATACGCTGCGTGGTGGTGCCGTCGGAGTGATAGTAGTAGTTGCCGATTTTTTGGGTGACCT
>JBILDG010000196.1:0-4100 GCA_044352715.1 Chthoniobacterales bacterium
CCTTGCAGCGTGGAGACCAGACCATGCAGGTGGTGGTCGTTCCCCGTGTGCCCGAAGGCGAGAGCAAGCCACGGGTGGGCATTCAGTGGGATGAACGCGGCGCGACGGTGCTGGAACATCCCAACCCTTGGCAACTCGTGGTCGGCAGTGTGCGAACCATGGTTGATACATTGTCGGCGGTTTTTTCTCCGCGCAGCGACATCAAAGCGGAGCATCTGAGCGGTCCGGTCGGCATCATGCGCATTTATTACCTGCTGTTTGAATCGCCGGACGGATGGCGTTTGGCGATTTGGTTCAGTGTCGTTCTCAACGTCAATCTCGCCTTGCTCAACCTGCTGCCTATTCCGGTATTGGATGGGGGTCACATCATGCTGGCGATTATCGAGGGTATCCGTCGCAAGCCGATGAATGTGCGCGTTCTCGAAATCGTGCAAAGCGCTTTTGCTCTTCTGCTGGTGGGCTACATGCTCTACGTCACTTTTTTTGACGTGCAGGACTTGCCTTGGCGGAGGTCGGGCAATGAAGCGCCCCAAGAATTGAGGTTCACTCCTGCCCCGGCGGTTCCCGACGACCAACCATGACGAGGGATCTGCCGGTTCCGTTTTTTCCGGAACGCCGTCGCAGCCGGGCGGTGCAGGTGGGTAAAGTCGCCATCGGCGGCACAAATCCGGTGCGTGTGCAGTCCATGCTCACTTGCGACACGATGGATACGGAGGCGTGCGTGCAGGACTCGATCGCGCTGGCCGAGGTGGGCTGCGAGATTGTGCGCATCACCGCGCCGACGGTGAAGGATGCCCGCAATCTCCAAGCTATCCGCGCCGGGTTACAGGCGAGAGGATGTGATGTGCCGCTGGTGGCGGATATTCACTTCAAGCCCGACGCCGCCATGGAAGCAGCCAAGTGGGTGGACAAAGTGCGGGTGAACCCGGGCAACTATGCCGATTCGAAAAAATTCGCCGTGCGCGAATATACCGATGAGCAATATGCGGATGAGTTGAGCCGTATCCGCGATAAATTCGCCCCGCTGGTCGAGTTGTGCAAAGAACGGCGCATCGCCATGCGTATCGGGACAAACCATGGTTCGTTGAGCGACCGCATCATGAACCGCTACGGCGACACGCCGCTCGGCATGGTCGAGAGCGCTCTGGAGTTTGCCCGCATCGCCCGCGAACTGGAGTACCACGATTTTATTTTCTCGATGAAGGCCTCGAACCCCAAGGTCATGGTTGCTACCTACCGATTGCTGGTGTCGCGCTTGGCGGCGGAAGGGCCGGATTGGAATTACCCCATTCATCTGGGAGTCACCGAGGCGGGGGACGGGGAGGATGGTCGCATCAAAAGTGCGATCGGGATCGGTTCGCTCCTGGCGGACGGCATCGGGGACACGATTCGCGTCAGTCTGACCGAAGACAGTGTGCATGAAATTCCGGTTGCTCGGGAGTTGGTGAATTTGTTTGCGGATCGCTCATGCGAGGGTTGGACCGGAGGAAAGGGTTTGTCTTTCGATCCTTACTCCTATGCGCGAAGGGCCAGCCACCGGATCAAGATTGCGGAGATACCATTGGGGTGTGACGAGGTGCCGCGCGTGGTGGTGACGCGGCGGCATTACGAGGCGTTGGCGCACAAGTTGGAGGGCTTGGGGGATTTCCAGCCGGAGCTGGTATACGAGGATCTGCCGGTCTTGGAAATCGACCCGCGCGATGCAGCCGAAGTGGCGGCGGCAAATGGGCAAGCCGAGGCTTGTCTGGTGACGGTGAAGGACGGCATCGATCTGCCGGTGATCGCGGCGTTCCGCTTGCTCGCCGCCAGAGTCGAGGCAGGTCATCCGATTTTGTTGAAAGACTCGCTCGATCCGCGAGCAGATCCGCAGGCGAATTTTGTCCGGACTTTGCTGGCGGCGAGCGCGCGGTTGGGCTCTTTGCTCTGCGACGGGATCGGTGATGCGGTTTTGCTGCGCACCGAGAATGCGCCGGGGCAGACTTTGCGGCTGGCTTACAACATTCTACAGGCCGTGGGTGTCCGCATTTTCAAGACGGACTATGTGGCGTGTCCGAGTTGTGGACGGACGTTGTTCAATTTGCAGGAGACGACGGCGCGTATCAAAGCCACGACCGATCACCTCAAAGGCGTGAAGATCGCCATCATGGGCTGCATCGTGAACGGGCCGGGCGAGATGGCCGATGCCGATTTCGGCTACGTGGGCGGGGCGCCGGGTAAGGTGAATCTTTATGTCGGTAAGAAGGCCGTGAAATTCAATATCCCCGAGGCCGAGGCCGTGGACCGCCTTGTCGATCTCATCAAAGAACACGGGCGTTGGGTAGATGTGCCAGCCAAGACTGCGGTTGCCGAAGCCGGTGCCTCGGCGTAGTTTTTCCCCGGCGGGTGGCCGGCGGTCGCTGGGCGGGAAACCGCTCAGAGGAAAGTCCGGACACCTCGGGGCAGCACGCCGCGCGCAAGCGCGGGGCCGACGGACGCAAGTCCGCCGCCACGGAAAGTGTCGCAGAAAATATACCGCCTGGTTCGCCGGGTAAGGTTGAAATGGCGGGGTAAGAGCCCACCGCGTGACGAGTGATCGTCATGGCAGGACAAACCCCGTGCGGTGCAAGACAGAACAGGAATGACGGCCCGCCCCGGCCGTTCCGCGCAAGCGGGACACATTCCGGGTATTAGTCGCATCCCGCGCAAGCGGGACGTCGGCGCGAGCCGGTGAGAGAAATGGCCGCCCGGACGTTTCGGCGTCCGACAGAATCCGGCTTACGGCCACCCGCCCCTATTTTAACTCAATGTTCGGTGGCTTTCTCGGCTCCGAGGCCGGTGTTGGCGCGCACTTGCAGTTCGATAAATTTTTCGTCTGAGCCGGTGTCTTTGGACAGAATTGTGCCAAGCCAGGCGGCCAGAAAACCGAGAGGGATGCTGATGAGGGCAGGATTTTTCAGCGGAAAGAGGGGGTTGGCCATGAAATCGGGACTGACCAGAATGAGGGCGATGCTTGAAAGAAGGCCCACGACCAATCCGCTGACGGCCCCGGTGGTGTTGAAGCGCCTCCAGAAGAGCGAGAAAAGCATCACGGGAAGATTGGCGCTGGCGGCCACGGCAAAGGCCAGTCCGACCAAGAAGGCAACGTTGACTCCCGGGCCAAGGAGTATGGCAATGGCGATCGAAGCTGCGCCGACCACGAAGGCAGTGATGCGGGCCACGCGAACTTCTTCACCCGGTTTGTGCTCCTTGTCGTGATGAATCACGTTGGTGAAGAAATCATGGGCGAAACTGGTGCTGGCACTGATGGTCAGTCCGGCCACCACAGCGAGGATAGTCGCGAACGCCACAGCACAGATGAAGGCGAAGAAGATGTCGCCACCGAGCACTTTGGCCAGGATCGGGGCTGCCATATTGGTGCCACCGTTTTCCATCACATAGTCGGGACCGAGCAGGCTGGCGGCACCGAATCCAAAGAAGGTCGTCATGATGTAAAACGCCCCGATGATCAGCATGGCCCAGACAACGCTGGCGCGGGCGGTTTTGGCATCCGGCACCGTGTAGAAACGGATGAGAATGTGCGGCAATCCTGCCGTGCCCAAAAGCAGAGCCATCCCTAGAGAAATCTGGTCCCACGGATTTTTGAAGATCAGTCCCGGGGTGAGGAAGTTGCGCGTGACGGTTGTGCCGTCCGGCGCAGTCGAAGTGATGGCGGTCAATGATGAGAAAAATTTGCCCAAGCTGAAGTCGTATTGCTTCAGCACGAGAACGCTCAGAAGGAGGCTTCCCCCGACCAAAAGCACGGCTTTGATGATTTGCACCCAGGTCGTGGCCAGCATCCCACCGAAAACGACATACACCACCATCAGGACGCCGACGCAAACAACAGCGGCTTCGTAGGAGACCCCGGGGATAAGTTGGCGCACGAGCACGCCGGCTCCGACCATCTGGGCGATCATGTAGAAGATCGACACGGTCAAGGTGCTCAACGACGCGGCGGCACGCACGGGACGAGGGCTCAGACGGTAGGCAAGAACGTCGGCCATCGTGTATTTGCCGGCGTTGCGGAGAGGTTCAGCGATGATGAAAAGCACGGTGAGATAGGCCACGAGAAAGCCGACGGA
>JBILDG010000026.1:0-13293 GCA_044352715.1 Chthoniobacterales bacterium
CTCGTCTTCTTCCTGACGCTGGCCTTTTTCGGGGCCCTGGTCTGGGGCAGTGCGGAAATCATCGGCCACTTCGCGCCGACGGCAGCTTGAGTTGCTATACCCGCGCCACCAACCACGCAACGTAGCCTGCGTAAGCGACAATCATGATCGATCCTTCGGTCCGCGAAATCCGGTGGCCGGTGGCGGAAAAAACCCACAGAGCGAGGGCAAAGGCCGCCATCACCCCAAGATCGATCCCGGTGATCCCGCTGGAACTCAGCGGCGTGATCGCGGCGGAGATACCGAGGATGCCGAAAATATTGAAAATGTTGCTGCCGACAATATTGCCCACCGCGATGTCCGATTCCTTTTTGATGGCAGCGATAAGGGACGTCGCGAATTCGGGTAAGCTCGTGCCGATTGCGACAATGGTCAGGCCGATGACCGCCTCGCTCAGTCCGGCCGCTTTGGCGATTTCGATGGCGGCATCGACTAGATACCGGGCGCCGAAAACCAGCATAACCAAGCCGCCGATAACCATGAGAACATCGAGAGCCACCCCGCGCTTGGATATTTTAACCTCTTCGGAAAACTCCTGCGCCAACGGATCGGCGGCCTGTGTCTTCGCGATGCGAATACTGAAGACAAGGTAGACGATCAGCAGCGCGAAAAAGACGATGCCTTCCAACCGCGAGAGAGAACCGTCGTATAGCAACGCGATGGCCAGCGCAGTGGTGGCGATCATGATCGGCGTGTCGATGCGGACGATTTGCGAGGCCACTTTGATCGGAACGATCAGCGCGGAGAAACCGAGGATCAGCCCGATGTTGCAGATATTGGATCCGACCACATTGCCCACACTGATGTCGCCTTGGCCGAAATAAGCCGCTTTAACGCTGACCATCATCTCCGGAGCACTCGTGCCGAAGGCCACCACGGTGAGCCCGACCAACAGGGGACCGATACCCAACCTCAGCGCAAGCGAGGCGCTGCCGCGCACCAGACCTTCCGCGCCGAGGTAAAGCAGCACGAGACCCAACAGAAGAATAAGCAGCGTGACTGTCATTGGCGGATGCTATGTGAGGGTCCGTTTGGCGCGAGCGAAAAAACACGGCGATCACCAGCTAAGATGAGACCGTAAATGACCACCGGCGTTTTATTGACGAGCGCCGCGAGCTCGCGTTACACGATTGGGTGTGCTGAAAACCTCGACCACTCTCATCACCGGCGCCTGGGTGGCCCGCGCGATTCTCCCGGCTGGTATGTTTTCCGCTTCCACCCGTGTGGTGATCTCCCCGGCACCGCGTCACCGCCTGGTGGTGTTTCTTGGTACGATCGCCATGGCGGCAACGATCGAAAGGGGCATTTTCAAATGAGCTGGTTGATCGGCGGACTGCTGATCGCGGGGACTTTCCTGATGTTCCTGACGGGGCTCGGGCTGCTGCGCATGCCGGACATTTTCTGCCGCATGCACGCTGCGACCAAGGGGGCATCCCTCGGGGTAGCGTTGCTGCTGCTGGCGGCGGCGCTGTTTTTTCAAGAGACGGCGGTGGTAACCAAAGCGTTGGTAACCGTCGCATTCATTTTCCTGACTGCGCCGGTGGCGGCGAGTCTGCTCGGGCGCGCAGCCTACGCGCAGCGCACGCAACTGTGGGAACATTCGGTAATCGACGAGGGGCGCGACAAAATCGTGGTTCATACGGCGCCGGAACCTAATCAAACCCCGCAGAGCAGCTAAAACAAGAAGACCACGTAGCCGAGCAGCAGGAAAAGGCAATTTTTCTAACTGAGCGCGGAATTTATAGGCCGGAGACCGCGCTAACTCCGCAACCGCACATCGGCCCGGCTATCGATGCAAGGGCCATACCCATGGTATGATCAAGATCGCCCCGGCGAAATAAAGGAAGTTCAGAGGCAACCCGATCTTCAAAAAGTCGCTAAACCGGTAACCACCGGCGGAGTAGACGAAGGTGTTGGTCTGGTAGCCGATCGGCGTGGCAAAGCCGGCACTGGCGCCGAGGGTGATGGCGATGGCAAAAGGACGCGGGTCGAAACCCATTTGCGCGGCAACACCGAGTGCAATCGGCATCATCAGCACGACCGTGGCGTTGTTGGAGAGGACCTCGGTGATGACAACCGTCAGCAGATAGATGACAGCCAGCATCGCCAGCGGCCGCCACGCTTCTTCGAACCAGCCGGCCGCCGCGCCAACCAAGTGCTGCGCGATGTAGTTGGCGGCTCCGGTGCTGTCCATAGCGAGACCGAGGGCCAGCGTGGTATAGATCAAAAACATCAGCGGCCAGTCCACCGAGGCATACGCATCCCTCGGACGAATCGCGCCAGTCAGCATGAGTAGCACGCAACCAACCGGCGCCGCGACCTCGATCGGCACCAACTCGAGGGCAGACAAAACAATGACGCCAAGCAAGGTTCCGAACACGACCGGCGCACTTGCCTGTTGGGCGGACGTCGCGACGCGGGTCCGGTCCAGAAGCAAGAGATCGCCGCTGCGACGGAGGCTGTTCACGCTGGCATTACTACCCATGAGCAATAGGGTGTCGCCCGCCTGCAGCGGCACGGATTCGAATCCGCGACTCAGGTTCAATCCGCGGCGGTGGATCGCGAGCACCGCCAGCCCGAAACGTTGGCGGAAGTTGAGGTCGTGCAAGCTGCGTCCCGCAATCTCGGACAACGGACCAATGATCGCCTCTGCCAGATGCGTCTCGTGCGTCGCCAAATAATCGGCGGCTGTGCCCTTTTGCGCCTCCAAATCCACTCCTTGCAGCCGAAGGATGGAGACCACCGCTCCCGGCGTTCCCACGATGACCAGCAGGTCTCCCGCCGCCAGCTTGACCGTATCCAAGTGCTGCGCTGGCTCGCTATCACGCAGCAGTTCGATGACGCGCATATCTTCGCGCGCGCTGAGACCGGCTTGAGCGAGCGTTTTGCCGACCACGGGTGAACCCGGTTTGATGGTGACTTCAAAGGCATACTCCGCGGCCCCCGCCTCAGAACCAAGTTCGGCGCGGAGCGTCTTGCGCGCCGGCAAAAGTTTCGGCGCCGCCCAGACGGTGTAGAGAGTTCCGATGATGGCCAGCGGCAGACCAACGGCGCCGATTTCAAACATTCCCAGCGGCGGCTGGCCGGCATCGTTCAGCAGCCCGCTGCCCAAAATGTTCGTGCTCGTGCCGACCAAGGTGCAGCAGCCGCCAAAGACCGCGGCATAGGACAGCGGAATCAGAAAGGTGGATGCAGGAGCGCCGGCGCGTTTGGCGAGATGCATGGCCACAGGAAGGCAGACCACCACCACCGGCGTGTTATTGATAAAAGCCGAGGCACTGCCCGCCGCCAGCATCATTATAAGGAGTAACCCGTGGGTGCCGAAATTGCCGAGCCCTTCGAGCGCAACCATGGCGCGGGTGATGGCGCCCGTTCTCTCGAGCGCGTAGGTGAGAATGAACATCGCCGCAACGGTCAAGGGCGCTGCATTGGCAAAGACCATCAAAAGCCGTTCCGTCGTCGGAAACGTATGGTCACCGGGAAACTGCGAAAGGAGAAGGAGGGCAGCGAAAACAGCCAGACCCGTCAGATCCAGCGGCCAGCGCTCGCGCACAAATTGCACCAGCGCGAAAACGACCAAAGCCAAAACAACGGCGATTTCCCATGTCATGCCGCGGCGAAAGCTGCCCAATCGACCGCAGGTTGACCAGTCTGCAAATCGTCATCATGGCCAGAAACATGCCGTGCGCAATCGGACCGGCACATGCGATTCAGGATATTGTTCTCATCGACCTCAGGTTCTGGACGATCCGTTTCGCGGAAACCTGTTGAGCAGATACGGCCGTGCTGTTAGCTCATGCGGGCTTTATGCACATCGATCCCGCCGCCACGGCAATGGAGCAGGCCCGCGCCACGAAAAATCCTCTCCGCAAACTCTATTTCTGGACCCTTCATTGGGCGGATACAAGATACGCACTGCCCGCGCTGGTCATCCTGAGTTTTGCCGAGTCTTCGTTTTTTCCCATCCCGCCGGACATCCTGCTCATGGCCATGTGCTTCGCGCGCCCGCAAAAGTGGGTTCTTTACTCCACTTGGTGCACGATTGCCTCCGTGGCCGGCGGCGTCTTCGGCTGGTTCCTCGGCTGGGGCTTCTGGGAAATCACGAAAAACTTTTTCTTCAGCGTGGTACCCGGATTCACTCCGGAAGTCTTTGGTAAGGTGCAGCACCTGTATGCCGACAACGCCTTCCTCGGTATTTTGACGGCCGCTTTCACACCCATTCCCTACAAGGTCTTTACTGTCGCCGCGGGAGTCTTTGCCATCTCCATTCCTACCCTGATCCTCGCGTCCATCATTGGACGGGGAGGACGGTTTTTCCTCGTTGGGGCCATCATCAGATTCTTCGGACCCAAGGCGAAACCGTTTCTCGAGAATAATTTTGAGTTGGCCACCTTTCTGTTGCTCATCTTGTTCATCGCTGGCTTTGCTGCGATTAAGTTTCTCAAGCACTGAACGCCACCCGTCGAATTCGTTCTGCGCCGCCGTTCTCTGCCCGTTCATCGGTTGGTTGTAGGTTCAGGGGTAGGTGCAGGCTCAGGCATGGGTGAGGCAGGTCGAGCTACGACCAGGGCGGATTGGGGCGGTTCGTTGTGAGGATCTTGCTCGATACGGATGCCGTCGTTTGGGCCGCGGAAAATGATGTGCGCCAAGACTGGTCGCCGCCACCATGGTGGTTACGAGCGGTGCATCCTCCGGGAGCGCCCTCTGTGTTTGGATAATGCGGGTTAGGTGCGATTGCTGCTTTGCGAAACGCGGCCAGAACTCGGCTTCCAGTTGTTTCATTCTCTCTGATGTTTTCATCGTATCGTTTATGGTTATGTTTTTGTTGGTGGAGCAAGCAAACCACGCGATGCGTAGTGCTACCTCCGAAAGTTTCTGAGCATCCAATGCTGCACCCTCACCTGTAAGGATTCGCGCTCACGTAATAGCGTTCCCCACCTGAGAGAAGTTGCGCTGCACTCTTAGGGCAATTGCGCATCATCTAGTCCTTCGCCTAACTAAAGATGCGCTTCAACTGCTGGGAATTGTGCGCATCCTCCGCATGATCAGCAGCGCGCTCTCCTGCTCTAGGGATCGAGCGGATCATACCGCACACCTCACATCTGCTAGGGACTACGCGCATCACAGCAAAGCGCAGCATACAGACTGGCCAAAAAGTGGCACCCCGGACGGCGGTGACAATTGCTCTGTTAGCTACCCACAAAACACTTCACGGACGGTGTTTTGGAATATTCGTTAGTTATTCATAATTAATGATATAGGATGATACAAGGCGCTGTTTTTGTCTCGGTACCTCGCCTCGTTTTCTCTATCCTTAGGGCGCCCTGAAAAGAGGGCCTCTAATGATCCAAGTATCACCATACAACCGCACGCGCTACTGGGCTGTTTACCTGGACGGCGAGCTTCTCGCTGTCACGGTTTACAAGAGGGGCGCGCTAGCGGTCGCCGAAGCGCTCGCGCGGCACGGCTACCGCCTCGAAAGCTGAAAAGTATCAGCACGAGGCGATGGATCAGGGAGGTCTTCAAAATTCCACCAAACACCGTCTATGAAAAATCCTTGGTCAGCACGCGACAGCGAACGGTTGGCATGGAAGGCGCTCGACCTCGCCGTCGATGCTGTCACGTCCCTCACCTGGGTCCGAGACCTGATGTTGATCGACATCTTCTCAGAGACGCCCGCGTCCCAGAGCAAAGCGCTGAAGCCACGCCCAAGACGCAGGAAACACTCCTGAAGTTTAACTTAACCTGTCTGCTAACAGAGCAGGAACAGGTTCACCTCGCGGTCGCTTCGCTAGAACCTGTTGATTTGCAGGGGTAATAGATTCCTTAACCACGGTGGTGGCTAAAATCCTACGGGTGCTACGGGTATTACGGGTGCAGATACGAGACAACTTAAGCGCGAAAAAACAGAAAAGAGATAAATAGAAGAGGCGCTGGAGCATACCCGTAGCACCCGTAACGACGCGCCAAATCACAGACTAGCCAGAGGGATCATTTGAGGCGCCGGATTCAGATAGAACAGGCTTTGTCTGGCGTTTCTATCTTCTCGCCAACAACCGGGCAGACGAGCAAGGCGGACCGCAGTCATCGCGGCTGCGTCGCAACCAAGCCGCGATAACGGCACAAGCATTTTTTGGCGCGCCTTGTCCCACTCGGGCTTGCTGCGGGCAATCATGCGAATGATCACGTGAAGGGAACGGTTGCCTGAGGATGCGATGCTGACAATCGGAAGAGGCAACTGGCACATCGCGGACAACCACAAGCCTCGGGGAGCATCATCGCTTTCCAGCAACATATGCCGCCACTCGGATACAGCTTCCTCACTGCGACGACTTCGCTTGCCCTGCCTAGGGTTTGCGTGAAATTGCCCATCCACCGGCTGAATAAGAAACCATACTCCTTGCGAACCTCGCACCGGCAAAGACTCCACCGGCCACATGGCCTGCCCCTGAGATTCTTGCCGAGTAAAGACCAAGGCTTTTTGGTCTTTTTCGAAGACATGCCCAAGAAAGGCTGCTGGATCCACACTATCGGGATCAATTGGGGAGCGCTCAGCGAGCCATCTGGGCGTGACTTGCAATCCGTTCGCGAGGCGCCGAAGAGCCGCCTCACTCCAAGGGACCGGGGATATTTTTGCGTCCTCCGACTTTGTCGGCACTGATATTTGCATCCCGCCGCATAGCATCCAACCAGGAGGATGCGGGGATGTGGTGTTTAGTGCGCTACGGATTTTATGGACTAACTCAGCCTCGGTCCATGGAGGCAAGCACCGCGAATTGTAATCCCGAAGAACTGCCATCGCTTCATCAGCACCCAAGCAGAAGCCACTGACTAACGTCCTGGCTACCCTCATCGTTGCAGCGTGGCCACCCTGTCCCGATACGGCCGTGACAGCTCGATCGGCATATGCTCTGGCTCGTTCAAATGCTGTTCGCATCACGAGAAACATCAAACACCCACTGCTTGAGATACCTGTCGTAGTGTTGCTTGATCTTGAACCCACGTGCGACAGGTGCTGCTTTACGGAGCCAGCTGGAAAGCCCCTGAGGCGAAATATTCTGCTCTTCACTGGAAATTGTCTTGATGCTCTCGAAAATCTTTCCTGCCGTGCCTCGGACCAATTCTCTGGGTGATAAGGCCTGCAGAAGCAATGCTCCATATGTATCAGCAGAAGTTCCGCGCTCTTGTGACTGGCCGAGAACGGCGCACAAAGAGTCCTTTGCCTTTTCCTCGCAGTCCAAAGCCCGCGCACACGCATTGTAAATCCTCTGCCAGTAGTCGAACCGAAAGTCGCATTTTTCCGCGGGGTCGTATTGAGCGATTGTCCTAGAGGCGATGTGCGCTATGAAACTAAGCACATCGGATCTTTTACTTCGCGCTTCTTCAACCACCTTCGGCTTGTCGAAGTTAGACCTAGGCATTTCCCAACTGAGGTTCAGAAGGCGGCTAGCTGCTGTCGGGCAACGCAGAATGAAGTCCATGTTTAGCGAGCTAAGCATTTGCGCTGCCTTGACCGGCAAATTCACCACTTTGCCATTCTTGTAGTGCATTTTCTCGGCCGAAGCGGCACCGGTAGTGCTTGCGGAAAGACGCTCGGCAAAACCCCGCAGGCCCCGCGGATCATCCAAGTTGTCCCATACGACGAGTCTGTTGAGATTTAGGAGCCTGGGAATGGCCTTATCAGCATCCTCACCAACAGGACTGATTGGATTGTACTCGGGACCAAAGAATAGCCTTGCTGCCTCTGTGAGCAAAGTGGTCTTCCCGGAACCGGAAGGGCCTTCGATAGCCAGCGGCGGGATTTCACCAGGGGGAATCAACCAAAGGATCGTCAGGTAGAGGGTAAAGACGTGCAGACCGTTATGATCCAAGCCGCTTTCACGAATTAGGGACAACTCGCCGGGGCCGACGCCCAGTGATTCGGTCCCAGCTAATGTCCACTCTGGGAGAGCAAACGCTTCAGGCATCAAGACGCCGTCCGTTCCCATGGGAACAATTGCCACTCCCTTACTCGTTCCTTTTACCAGCTGGTAGCCATTAGAAATGTAGAAGACTGTGTCGTTGCCGTAGCCCCGCGTTGCCCAGTGTTGCGAGATCTCGACACAGGTTGCTGTCCCCGACTCCGGATCCAAAGCACTTGTGAACACCCAGTCTTTCGCGTCCTTGAAGCTTTTGTCATCGGAGTTTCGACCGCACCTACCTGCTAAAAACGCGTCGAATTCCTGACCCTGCATGCACCTCAAGCGGGTCCTGCCATTCCGCTTGTCCAGCCAGAATAGATTCTCCTCCTCGCTCATTTTCCTATCTATGTAGATCTCTCCGTGGAACCGAAGCCATTCGACAAGCGCTTGCCCGGCCTTACGTGTCTTGAAGACCACTTTTGCTTTGTCTTCCGTCAACCTGTCGAAAAGAGCACATAGTCCCTGACCTGCAGGATCCTCGATGGCGGCTTCGACGGGAGCCTCGACGCAATCGGAGTTTTTAAGTGCTTTGATAACCGCAGCAGCAACAGCTTCGGCTTGCAACGGCAATGAGCCACTACCTACTGGCATGCCGCAACCTCCGATACATCCGCTCTCAGCAGTGCGCAGTTTACCACAAGACCATGCAAACCGGTCGATAGCACTGACACCTCTGGCACCTGGAGACACTCAACTGCTTCTCGCGCCAAGGCAGGATCCACGAAACCAGCGCGACAGCCTTCAACGATACACTTCTTGAGAAGATGCAGAAGCTGCTTACGAGTGAGGGGGCGCTTCGAGAGCCACTTCACAAAATTGCCGCTGGGATCAAGCAGCTTGCGGTAGTGAGGGCATGTGTCTGAGCATAGCTCAACTGTGTATCCCTCTGGAAGAATTCCAGCGACCGTTGAGCAAGAGTGGATACTGTTTTTCGTGCCATTCATGAGGTTAGCGGCGTTACACGCGTTATCGCTTAACTCGGCGTCAACTTGCGGGTTTTCACTGGTCCGCTTCGCTTGTGCATTTGTTTTCACACCTCCCTTTTAACCCCGAAAAAAATGGCTGGCAACCGCTATTGTAAGGGTATAGACTTACCCTTACTTTATGAACAACAAGTCCACCCCGTGCCGCCAAGTCCGCTTGGCCCTTGGCCTAACCCAAAAAGAGTTTGCCGCCCAGATTCAGGTAGCGAAACAGACCGTTGTCGATATTGAGGGGCGTCGAGGGACCTACGCAGAGCGCGTTCCTCTGGGGCTGGCGCGCCGCATAGCCGTGATTTCCGGGGCGCATCCCAACTCTTTAGTCTCACAGGACGGGCGGGCCGAAAGTAGTGAACTGGTGGCGGGGCGCTACGAACCTTATTCGGAGCGGCATGCCGCCTTATGGAAAGCGCTAGCTCAGGACCGCCAGTATTCAGAGGATGGGCCGCACCCTCTTATTTCGGAGGCTATCTGGAATATTGCTTCCGCATTGGTGGCGGCAGACGAGCAAGGCCCATTAAGAGCAGCAGTGCTTTGGGAGGAATTGCGGGACGTGGTCGAAAAGCAGCGAAAACCTGTGTCCGGCAGAACCGGACTCTCGTTGGGCACCGCAATGGCTACGCACATGGCTCAGCGCGCTAAGTTACGCCGCGAGACGCCCGCGAGTGGGTTGGATGAACTAAATCCTTTGACCCTGATCAAACTAGCCGGTCAAGAAGACGGAGACAGATTAATCACCCTGTCAGGCATCGCCCGCACGTTGGCAGGATTGGCTTCTTCCGCCAATTCACCGAAAGAGGCCAAGGCGCTAGTGCAGGCCGAGCAACTTCTTCGCCAGCGGGGCAGGTCGCTACTCAAAGGGAAGCCTCGTAACCTGAAGAGCAAGCGATCACTAACGAACGAAGCCACGAAAGCTCCGAAGGCTAACTCAAGGAGGACAACCGTTCCAAAGCGGCGTCGATAGTCGTTCTACGGTAACGAATCGCTCTTCCGATTCGCATATAAGGCACCAAGCCATCCACCCTCCAATTGAAGAGTTGGCGAGGCTTGATGCGCAGGTATGCGGCCATCTCCTTTTCGGTCATCAGGGGCTCATGACTAGGGATTTCATTTTTCTGCGTCTCCATGCCTTTCATGACATGTCAACTCGCCCAATGTCGCGCTGCTCAGGCCACTTGCTGGGTGGGAAGCAGAATCAAGTTCTCGGGCATCTTCGGGCGGATGGCGAACCAGGCCTCGCCCTGCGCCTTCGTCACCACCTTGCGGTAGTTGGAGAACATCTTTTGTGGCGAGTTGCCCATTTCCAAAGACACCTTCGCGGCATCCGGCACGATGGCGAGCCGGTAGCTGCCGTAGGAGTGGCGCAGCGCATTCTGCTTCCACGCGAGCTTGGGTGCATCCGGATCGATACTCTTGCGCAGCTTGGTCGCCTTCTTGGCAGCCGACCCAAACGCCTCAGCAAGGCATGCTGGGAGGCTGTAGGAAAGCACGGGACCGAACTTCTTCACCGACGGGCCGATCCACGCCCTAAGTGCCGGCAGGATGGGAACCAAGCGCCGGGAGGCCGTCTTGGTTTTGTCGCTGCCGAGATCGATCACTTCCTCGGCCCAATTGAAATCCTCCCAGCTCAGCCTGAGCATCTCCGCCGACCGGATGCCGGTGAAAGCGCCCAGGGCGATGGCCAGACGCGCCTGGCCCTCGGAGGCTTCAAGCAGTTCCGTCAGCTCGCTAGTCGTGAAAATCTGGATCGGGCGTCCAACGAGCTTCGGCTTCTCCAGCCACTTCGCCTCGGTTTCTCGGTCGCGCGGCAGGTAGCCGCGGCGGCGGGCAAAATTGAATAGGGTGATGATGAGGCGCCGGAAATTCTCGCGGGTGACAAGACTGGTCGTCAAAGCGAAGAGCCACTCTTCCATGTCGCGCGTTCGGACCTCGGAAATCGGCATCTGGAAGTCCTTGGCGAAGCGGACAAGCCGCAACCGGCAGTCATCCAAGTAGGTCTGGCTGCACCCGCTGGCGCCTTTGGCGACGAGGAATTCCCGGTAGACTTCCGTCACGGTGCGCTGCAACTCCGGGCGGATCGAGTTCAACCGGAAGAACTCCACCGCTTGCTGCAGGGTGCCACGCTCACCAAGCGCGCGCCGCAGGGAGGCGTATTCGTTTGCCGCGGCATGCAACGGGATGTCGAGGCCGACCATGTGCCGCTGCGCTTCGCGGAAGTTCTGGGCCTCGACCATGGAGATACGCGCCGACTGGGTCGTTCCCGCGGCAATGCGCTCAGCCTTCGCTTTGGCCAGCTTGCGGGCCTCCTCTAATGTCGCGCAGTGCTGACGATCGCGTTTGCCAGCGCAATGCCAGGCGACGGTGTAGTAGCGCCGCCCGTTACGCTCCTGGGTGTAGATGCGTGTGGTGACCGATCCGCTCTGGACCAAAATGACGTCTGCCGCCGGCTTTCGGCGGCCCCTGCGTTTCGCGGAAACTCGTGCTTTCATCGAGCTTCGCGACCTGTCAATTCCGGCTTCAACCGCGGAATTTGTCAGAAAAGTGTCAGAAAATCTGACGTTTTTGCGGTAAGTCGTTGAAGCTGAAAGCGACCCTAACGGGATTCGAATTTTTGGTTTATCCTTCTGCCCAGATTCCATTTTGTGTTGGAACTTATTGTGCATAAGAAAGTTGCATAAGAGACGATTTTTTCGCGCTTTCCGGCCAGCGGCAAACTCCGGCAGTCCCCGGCACTCTGCTTGCCATCCGTTGCCATCTCGCTTTCAGCCTCTCCGAGCATGTCTCAAAACCTACACTGAAATAGCTCTGGCTAAAAATCATTTCGAGGGTGCATTCAGGGTGCATCTTGCTCCGCTTTATTTCGCCGCCTCGGGCAAAACGATCGTCGCCGGTGCGAGCACCCAAACTCCGAAACTCCGTTGGAAGTACGGCTATAATTCACGCAAACGCTCAAAGCGGACGTTCGAACATCAATAATACAGCATCTACCGGCACCGCACCGACCCCGGCACCACCAACACCCCTTCCCCGCCAAGGCGGACCGTGCAGCCCGGGTCAAGCTGTCTTACGTAGCCCTATGACACGATAAACTGTTGAGCCTCGCAACAGCCAGTTGTGAAATAAAACGATGAGCATTATCAAAACGATCAAAGGGGCAACCTCAACCGTTCTGCTGCTGGCCTGCACCATGAATGTTTCATCAGCACCCGAGGATCTGGCAGAATATTACCACGATCGGCAGGAGCAGTACCTTAACGAAGATGTCACGGTCAGAATTGAGGAGGGCTTCTCCACCATCCCACAGGACTCGAATAACCCGATTGACACGTCCAAGACATTCTTCACCTGCCATACTGTGGACCGGGATACTCACAAAAGCGGCGGCATCATCTACGCATGCTTTCCAAACGATGAGGCATCCCAAGCCCAAGCAATCTTTGAAAAGTTTGCAGAAAGAAACCGAGCGCTGACCGGAGTGCTTCGTAAAACTCCGCACTCAGGCAACCTCTACCTCGACTGCCGATTGGCAGATCAAAGCACCAGCGCTGAGGAAGATCGTTCTAGCGCGCCCGCGGAGAGTGCGAGCCTGAATTCCCCTAGCTCGGCTTTGCCGTCTGAGATTAAAAACAATGCCATCGCCGCCACCGTAGTCATTCGCACTGCAACCAGTGGCGGCAGTGGATTCTCCGTCGAGGACGGGGGCAAAAGGTACATTGTCACAAATCAACACGTTCTTTTGGGAAGCCCGCCGGAAAAATTGGAGATAACCACAACCGATGGACAAAGACTCAAGCCGTTGTCCTTGGAGATAGTGCCTGAAATAGACCTGGCTCGCATCTTGGTGGAATCCGCGCCAGAGCCACTCCGACTGGCCGCGAATGCGGCTGTGGATGACCCAGTGTCCACCGTTGGCAACAGCTTGGATGCAGGGGTCATTACGGTTAACCCAGGAACAGTTAAGGGAATCGGTGCCGGTGAAATTGAAGTCGACTGCGAGGTGGTACCAGGACAAAGCGGCGGCCCACTAATTAACTCTGCAGGGGAAGTGCTCGGTGCAACCACTTACATACTATTTGCTAACCAAGATAAGACTTCCGAAGGAACGCGCTACACAAAAAAGCGATACTTTGTGGTCAAGCTTGGGGCCGAGACTCCATGGAAACCCGTTGATAGCTGGTCAGAGTACGCAAAAGTCGGCTCTGTAGTACGAGATGCGGAGGAGGTTTTTGAAGAGGCTCTAGACATTGCCATAAGCGCAGATTCAGGACCTCGCAAAGAGTACAAATATTCAGGCACAAACCAAAAGCTTCAGG
>JBILDG010000197.1:0-4092 GCA_044352715.1 Chthoniobacterales bacterium
CCAAGGTTTGGGATTGGCCGTTTCGGAGGTTCAGCGTCCGGTGGCTTGTCTGCTGGGCCGGGGTTATTTGCACCGCCAGAGCAGCGGCGCTTATGTGTTGTCGGGTTTGTTGTCGCGTTTGGCTTCGATTCACCCGCCGCATTGGCGCCTGCATCAGGCAGCGTTTGCCCCGATGGCGGATTTTTCGCGCAAGCATTCGGAGTCCATCCATTTGAGCGTTCCGGACGGCGAGAGCGGGCTTTTATTACTCGATGTTCCGGGCGGGGGATTGCTACGCCTCAGTGTCCGGCAAGGCGCGCGTCTCGATGCGAAGACCACAGTCTCGGGGCGGATCCTTTCGGCCTATGGATGTCTGACGGGTGGCAAAAATTCCCGGAGCGATACTTTGAAAAAAATCGTCGCCAAAGGATATGAGGTGGCCGACAGCGCCGTGGCTGTGGGAATCGTTGACGCTGGTGTGCCGGTGAGGGATTCCGGTGGTCAAGTTGTGGCGGTTCTCACGATTTCCTCTTTGCGCATGCGCCAAGGCCGCCAGCGCGCGGAGAAACTCATTCCTATGCTGATGGATTGCGCGAGAGAAATTAGCAAAGCCCTCTGAAGATTGACCGGCTGCCGAAACCAAAATCTATGAAACTGACGACAAATCCGGAGAAATCAGCAGCCGCGCTTTGTCGGCCGAGCCGTGCAGTATGGGGACTGATTGCCTTGGTATCGTCATTGTTTGTCCCCGATCGTGTCTGCGCCGAAAAGAACGGGCGGCCGAACATTATATTCATCCTGACCGATGACCAGCGGGCGGACTCCCTGGGGTGCATGGGAAATCCTGTCGTGAAAACCCCGAATCTGGATCGTTTGGCGGGTGAGGGCACTTTGTTCTTAAACGCCACCGTCACCAGCACGATCTGCACTCCGAGCCGCGCCTCATTTTTTACAGGCCAGTTCGAACGCACCCATGGCATCAATTTCAACTCCGGAACAGCCATGTCGAAAGAGGCTTGGGGCGCGACTTATCCCATGCTTCTGCAAAAGGCCGGGTATTTTGTCGCTTACATCGGAAAAAACCATGTGCCGGTAGGCAGCGAAGGCTACGCCACGGGACTGATCGATGAGAGTTTCGACTATTGGTATGCCGGGCACGAACACCTGACTTTTTACCCCAAAGAGCGTCCGGCTTTTGCGATCAAAATTCCCGGCATCGACGAGCGGATGTTCGATAATGCCCGCGCGGGAACCCAGACCGAGGTGCTCGAAGAAGGGGCGGGCAACTTTTTGGAACCCCGGGAGGACTTCGTCGAGAAAGCCGCGCGGGCACTCAAAACCCGTCCCCATGATCGTCCTTTCTGCCTCAGTTTGTGCTTCAACCTTCCCCACGATGCGGCAACTAGCAAGATGGAGGATCGCCCGGGAGACGCAGAGCTTTACCGCACCGGTTACCACGACTTGCGGGCTGCCATCCGGGCCTCTTTGCCGTCCACCTATCTCGCGGCCGGGAACATCAAAAGTCCCAAGCTGCCGGCGGACATCCTTTTGGCCGGAAAACGGCAGATGGTTTACGAATATGTCAACACACAGGACTCTGTCATCGAGCGGATCATTCGCTGGTACCAGACCATCACCGGAATCGACGCGATGGTTGGACGTTTGCGGGACGAGTTGGACGAGCTTTCGCTGGCAGACAACACGATCATCATCTTCAGCTCGGATCACGGCATCATGAGCGGCGAGTTCGGTCTGGGCGGGAAAGCGTTCCTGTATGATCCATGCCTCCGGGTACCCCTCATCGTTTACGATCCGCGGGTGTCCCCCGAAGCCCGTGGACAACGCCGCCAAGAGCTTGTGCAATCCATCGATGTGGCTCCAACTATCCTTGATTATGCCTCGGTGGAGATCCCGGTTTCCATGCAGGGAAAAACAATGGTGTCCCTAGTTGCCGGCAAAAACATCCCTTGGCGTGAATATGCTTTCGGGGAAAATTTCTGGTCGACCGATTTCGGCAATCCGCGATGCGACAGTGTGCGCAGCTTGCAATGGAAATACATCCGTTACTTTCCCAACGAGACGGAGCTGTTTGCCGAGGTGGCGGATCTACCAGACTCTTTGCGGATCAAGGTCTCCCACCGGCAGGCTGCCCGGTATCGTGAATGGTTGTCCGCCCCCGTCCGCGGGGAGAAACCCGTTTACGAAGAGCTGTTCGATCTGAGCAACGATCCGGACGAGGTCGTCAATGTGGCAGGGGACGAGCGTTTTCATGAAGAGCTAGAAAAATACCGGATGATTTGTGATCAATTGGCCAAAGAGGCGATGGGTGATGGACCGCCCGAGACCATTGAACTCCAAGGCGAACGGTTGGAGTTTCACCTGAAAAAGATCAAGCCGGAGTAGCTGACGCCGGATGCCGGGCCGTCTGGCTGGGACAAAAGTGTCCTCAGCGTGTGCCCGGGTCCGCGCGGTGCTTGCGGGCGAAGGCGAAGATCACAGCCGAGAGGGCGGCCATGACGATACTGAAAGCAAGAAGGACATTCTGACCGGTGACTGCGAAAGGCCAGACGCCGAGCATGAACAGCGCGATACCGAGCGCAGCCCAGGCGAAAATAAGCAGTGGTTTGCGGGAAGACTCGAGGGGATGAAGCTCTTTGGCCTTGGCAAATTGTATCTCCACGGCCAGCCAGCCCTCATCCACCTTGCGGGATCGCCACTCAAAAAAGGCCAACAGTGCGAAAGGAAGCACCAAGCCGAGACCGACATCCATTGTGCGTTCGTGCTGCACATAAAATGCGGCAATCTTTTCCAGTGACGTGCCAGCCCAGTCGAAACGAGCCAAGCCGAATTTGCACATGGCCGCCACGGCCGTCTGGGCAGCCACCACGTACCATATGCTACGCCCGGGCAGGCGTTTGGAAAAAAAGCCCCATAAAGGCGGAGCCAGGAGAGCTCCACTGATAATGGTCAAACCAAGAACAAACCCCGTTACCGTCCCGCCAAACTTTACGATTAATGCTCCCCCGACCATGAAGGCTCCGAAGACGAGAGTGATCACGCGTCCCGCGAACACGGCACTCCGTTCGGGATTGAGTTTGACGAAGCGCGTTTGCAAGTCGCTGAGAATGGATCCGCTGAGAACGTTGAGCACAGAACTTACGCTGCTGGCCGTAGCCGAGAACATCGCAGCGATCAACAGCCCCAAGAGGCCGACCGGCAACACTTCACGACAGGCGAGAATGTAAGCCTCGTCTGGATTGGCTTGGGGATGGGCGATGCGGTAGAGGATGGGGGGGAGCATCCAGATGAATGGGGAAAATAAATAGAGTCCCCCGAACAGGTAAAAGCTGCGGCGTGCGTCGCGGGCCGAAGGAACGCAAAGTGCTCTTTGCGCGAAGGGCCATTCCATACCCAAAGCCAACGCATTGCTGAGGACGAAAAGCCCGAGGAACAGCAAGGTGAATGGTCCGGCCGTCGGAGCCATGAACCCCTCGGGCAGGCTTCCCCATCCGTGATCACTCTGACTCAACTTAAGCAGCCATAGCGGCACCACCACTAAGACAGCCGACATGAGGACGATGAATTGCAGGACATCGGTAACGAGAACCGCCCAGAGCCCTCCCAGCATCGTGTAGATTGTGACAAGTGAGATGAAGAGGATGATGGCCCAAGTCACCGAAAAGTTGCCGGTGGCGGGATCACGAAAAATGTTGCCCTCCGACAAGGGAATCAACGGGCAGGCGATGAGGCAGAACGCATAAACCGCGGCTCCCATAATGAACGGCCCACGCAAGGTAAGGAGCCAGATATAGAAACGCACCGCGCGCGGGCCGAAGCGCAAGCCGATGTAGTCGGAGGCATTGGTTACTCCGAGATCATGCCAGCGCCCGGCGATGAAGCGGCCGGCGATGAAGGCCGCCACGCCGAAGCTCAACTGGATCGCCACGGCAACAAATCCGAAGGAGTAAGCAATCCCACCCCAGACTACGAACGTGCCGGCGGAGAAAAAAGTCATGAACGAAGACAGCCCCGAAATCCACCACGGGCTCTGCCCACCCGCGGCAAACATCGCGCGGGCGCTGCCGATCGAACTGAAAATGAAGCCGACGGCAA
>JBILDG010000216.1:0-3707 GCA_044352715.1 Chthoniobacterales bacterium
CCAAGGTTTGGGATTGGCCGTTTCGGAGGTTCAGCGTCCGGTGGCTTGTCTGCTGGGCCGGGGTTATTTGCACCGCCAGAGCAGCGGCGCTTATGTGTTGTCGGGTTTGTTGTCGCGTTTGGCTTCGGTTTACCCTCCGCATTGGCGCCTGCAACAGGCAGCGTTTGCTCTGATGGCGGAATTTTCGCGAAAGCATGAGGAGTCCATCCATTTGAGCGTCCCCGATGGGGAGAGCGGGCTTCTTTTGCTGGATGTTCCGGGTGGCGGATTGCTGAGACTGAGTGTCCGACAAGGAGCGCGTCTCGACGCGAAGACAACGGTTTCGGGGCGAATCTTGTCGGCCTACGGATGCCTGACGGATGGCAAAAATTCCTGTAGCGATGCTCTGAAAAAAATCGTCGCCAAAGGATATGAGGTGGCCGACAGCGCCGTGGCTGTGGGAATCGTTGACGCGGGGGTGCCGGTGAGGGATTCCGGCGGTCAAGTTGTAGCGGTTCTTACGATTTCCTCTTTGCGCATGCGCCAAGGCCGCCAGCGAGCGGAGAAACTCATTCCTCTGCTGATTGATTGCGCGAGAGAAATCAGCAAAGCCCTCTAAAGATTGATCGGCTGCCGAAACCACAATCTATGAAACTGCCGACAAAACCGGAGAAAACAGCAGCCGCTCTTTGTCGGCCGAGCCGTGCAGTATGGGGACTGATTGCCTTGGTATCGACATTGTTTGTCCCCGATCGTGTCTGCGCTGAAAAGGACGGGCGGCCGAACATTATATTCATCCTGACCGATGACCAGCGGGCGGACTCATTGGGGTGCATGGGAAATCCTGTCGTGAAAACCCCGAATCTGGATCGTTTGGCGGAGGATGGGACCTTGTTCGTTAATGCGACGGTGACCAGCACGCTCTGCACGCCAAGCCGGGCCTCATTTTTTACAGGCCAGTTCGAACGCACCCATGGCATCAATTTCAACTCCGGAACAGCCATGTCGAAAGAGGCTTGGGGTGCGACTTATCCCATGCTTCTGCAAAAGGCCGGGTATTTTGTCGCTTACATCGGAAAAAATCACGTCCCGGTGGGTTCAGAAGGCTATGCCACAGGATGGATGGACGAGAGCTTCGACTACTGGTATGCCGGGCACGAACACTTGACGTTCTACCCCAAAGAGCGTCCGGCCTTCGCGCTCAAAATCCCCGGCATTGATGAGCGGATGTTCGACAACGCCAAAGCGGATACGCAGACCGAGGTGCTGGAAGAGGGTGTGGAGAACTTTCTGCAACCGGGGGAAGACTTCGTTGAGAAAGCCGCCCGGGCACTCAAAATGCGTCCACGCGACCGGCCTTTTTGCCTGAGTTTGGCGTTCAACCTTCCCCACGATGCAGCCACAAGCAGTATGCAGGACCGGGTGGGGGATTTGGAGCTTTACCGCACGGGCTACCATGAGTTGCGATCTGACCTTCGGGCCGCTTTGCCGGCTACCTATCTCGAAGCGGCAAACATCAAGGAGCCGAAGCTGCCGCCCGATCTTCTCCGGGTGGGAAGAAGGCAGGCCAGTTATGATTACGTGAACACGCCCGAAGCGGCTGTGGAGAGGATCATTCGCTGGTACCAGACCATCACCGGAATCGACGCGATGGTCGGCCGTTTACGGGCTGAGTTGGCCAAGCTTTCGCTGGCGGACAACACAATCATCGTCTTCAGCTCCGACCACGGTATCATGAGTGGTGAGTTTGGGTTGGGGGGCAAGGCCTTGCTGTACGATCCCTGCCTAAGGGTCCCGCTGATTGTTTACGATCCCCGCGTGCCCTCCGGGGCTCGCGGCCAACGCCGCGAGGAACTCGTGCAATCGATCGACGTAGCTCCCACCATTCTTGATTTCGCCTCCGTGGAGATTCCGGCCGCCATGCAGGGCAAAACGATGGTTCCTCTGGTGCGCGGCGACAACATTCCCTGGCGCAAATATGCCTTCGGGGAGAATTTCTGGTCCACCGATTTCGGCAATCCTCGATGCGACAGTGTGCGCAGCTTGCAATGGAAATACATCCGCTACTTTCCGAACGAAGCATCCCTTTTTGACGATGTCGCAGACCTTCCCGATTCGTTGCGGATCAAGGTCTCCCACCGGCAGGCTGCCCGGTATCGTGAATGGTTGTCCGCCCCCGTCCGCGGGGAGAAACCCGTTTACGAAGAGCTGTTCGATCTGAGCAAAGATTCGGACGAGGTCGTCAATGTGGCAGGGGACGAGCGTTTTCATGAAGTGCTAGAAAAATACCGGATGATTTGTGATCAATTGGCCAAGGAGGCGATGGGTGATGGACCACCCGAGACCATTGAACTCCAAGGCGAACGGTTGGAGTTTCACCTGCAAAAGATCAAGCCGGAGTAGCCGGCGCCGGATGCCGGGCCGTCTGGCTGGGACAAAAGGCGTCCTCAGCGTGTGCCCGGATCCGCGCGGTGCTTGCGGGCAAAGAAGAAGATCACAGCCGAGAGGGCGGCCATGACGATACTGAAAGCAAGAAGGACATTCTGACCGGTGACGGCGAAAGGCCAGACGCCGAGCATGAAGAGCGCGATACCGAGCGCAGCCCAGGCGAAAATAAGCAGCGGTTTGCGGGATGACTCGAGAGGATGAAGCTCTTTGGCCTTGGCAAATTGTATCTCCACGGCCAGCCAGCCCTCATCCACCTTGCGGGATCGCCACTCGAAAAGGGCCAATAGTGCGAAAGGAATCACCAAGCCGAGACCGACATCCATTGTGCGTTCGTGCTGCACATAAAATGCGGCAATCTTTTCCAGTGAGGTGCCAGCCCAGTCGAAACGAGCCAAGCCGAATTTGCACATGGCCGCCACGGCCGTCTGGGCAGCCACCACATACCATATGCTGTGCCCAGGCAGGCGTTTGGAAAAAAAGCCCCACAAAGGCGGAGCCAGAAGAGCCCCACTGATAATGGTCAAACCAAGAACAAACCCTGTGACCGTCCCGCCGAATTTCACGATCAATGCTCCTCCGACCATCATGGCTCCGAAGACGAGAGTGATCACGCGCCCTGCGAACACGGCACTCCGTTCGGGATTGAGTTTGACGAAGCGCGTTTGCAAGTCGCTGAGAATGGATCCGCTGAGAACGTTGAGCACAGAACTCACGCTGCTGGCCGTAGCCGAGAACATCGCAGCGATCAACAGCCCCAAGAGACCGACCGGCAAGACTTCACGACAGGCGAGAATGTAAGCCTCGTCGGGATTGGCCTGGGGATGGGCGATGCGGTAGAGGATGGGGGGCAGCATCCAGATGAATGGGGATAATAAATAGAGTGCCCCGAACAGGTAAAAGCTGCGGCGTGCATCGCGGGCCGACGGGACGCAAAGTGCTCTTTGCGCGAAGGGCCATTCCATACCTAAAGCCAACGAATTGCTGAGAACGAAAAGCCCGAGGAACAGCAAGGTGAAGGGACCGGCTGTCGGAGCCATGAAACCCTCGGGCAGGCTTTCCCATCCGAGATCGCTCTGGCTCAACTTGAGCAGCCACAGCGGCACCACCACCAAGACAGCCGACATGAGAACGATGAATTGCAGGACATCGGTCACGAGAACCGCCCAGAGGCCTCCCAGCATCGTGTAGATTGTGACGAGTGAGATGAAGAGGATGATGGCCCAAGTCACCGAAAAGTTGCCGGTGGCGGGATCACGAAAAATGTTGCCCTCCGACAAGGG
>JBILDG010000198.1:0-4084 GCA_044352715.1 Chthoniobacterales bacterium
AGCGCCCGTGGAACTTTGTGAAGCCCCAGCTCTGGCCTGAGGTCGCCCACGAAGAGCATGAGAATATTCGTTTGGCCGGGCGGGCATTGCTCGCCGTCGGGGCCGCGTAAAGAACGTTCGCGCAGGGCAGCAGGCACCCGAGGGGGAGAATGAAGTGGTTGCGCTTCTGCATGAGATTGGTTTTCATATCCCTGCCAGATGGTTATAAGCAGGGAGCTTTATGGGTCTGTAGGAAGAAATGTAAAACTCTCTATTCTGCATTAAGTATTTGTGCTGGGGCATCGGCCGGTAAAAATCTGTGAAAAGGTCCGTTTCGTCCGCGGTGTGAGGATTACTCTTGCTGGTCATGTGTGGTGATTCTTGTTGCCAATGATCGCAAGCGCCCCGTTATATGGTCGCCCCTGACTCTGAGGCTGTCCAGTGAGTCGCAGCGGAGGTGTCTTTCGTGAAATGAAATCTTTAATACTCGAACAGCCTGGCGTTTTTTCCTGGAAAGAGGTGGCCGAACCTATTGCTGGCTGCGGAGAAGCTTTGGTGCGAGTCCGGCGCTGCGGAGTGTGTGGAACCGACATCCATGCTTTGGCCGGGCGTCAGCCTTTTTTCAGTTATCCCCGTCGTTTGGGGCACGAGTTGTGTGTGGAGGTTGTTTCTGCTCCCATTAACAGTGGGCTCAACTGCGGTGATCTATGCGCCGTGGAGGCCTACTATTTTTGCGGCGAATGCGCGGCCTGCCGTGCCGGAAAGACCAACTGCTGCCGTAACTTGCAGGTGCTCGGTGTTCATATCGATGGGGGGCACCAATCGCTCATGACCGTGCCCGTCGGCAAGTTGCATCACGCCGCGAATCTGGACCCCGAGCAAGTCGCTTTGGTCGAGCCTTTGGTTATCGGTGCCCACGGGGTTGAAAGGGCCCAACCGATTGCGGGTGAACCGACGGTGATCCTCGGCATGGGGCCGATCGGTCTGGCCGCGGCAATCTTTGCGAAGGCGGCCGGCGCCAACCTTGCCTGTGTAGATACGCAGAGTGACCGCCTAGACTTCGCCGGCAACCGGATGCAGCTCGGCAAAACTTTCCTGGCCGGTGAAAAATTAGGAGAGGAACTGGCGGACCATTTCGGCCAGATGCCTTCTCTCGTGATCGATGCGACCGGCAATCAGGCTTCGATGCGGCGGACATTTCATCTGTCCGAACACGGCGGCCGGATAGTTTTCCTCGGGTTGTTCATCGGTGAACTCTGCTTTGACGATCCGAATTTCCACCGCCGTGAACTCTCCATTTTTGCCAGCAGGGCGGGCCTCACGGGAACGTTCCGCCGCGTGATCGAGTCGATACAAAACGGTCTGGTCGACGTCCTGCCGCTGGTGACGCACCGTTTCAACTTCGGCGAGACCGTGGAGAAATTGCCCGGCTTGCACCTCCAACTCGGCTTGGTCAAAGCAATGATCAACTTTGACAACGAGTAACCGGCTATTTTGCGGCTCCTGGCGGGCGCCCTGATCGATCATTGCTCGTTCGGTCGGTTTTGCGGATCAGAGACTGGATAGCCTCTGATTCCCCGTGGGTCTTGGACGTTGCAAAATAATCGAACATGTCATGGTCACTCATCGGGACAAAGTTTTCCGGCAGGTTGGCGATCGAAACTTCGATAGCAGAAATGCGGATGGAGACAAGTTGACCGGTGGGCAGCACGGTCGAAGGGTGCAGTTTGCGGAGGCGATTTCTTTCGACCAGCAGAGCATGATATTCGAAGTGGGGTGCTGTTGCTGTGGCGTTTTTGCCAAGCTTTTTGCTCACAGTTGAAATTTCTTCGCGGCGTTGTGAGGCCGTTTGTGAGGGACCGACAAGTTGATCGGAGGGGAGACTGGCGAGGAACTTTTGCTCGATGGAAAGTCCGCTCAATTTCTCCAGCAGACCGAATGCCTCCTCTTGCATTTTTTTGCCCAGCGAAACCCCCGAATTGAGTAACAAATCTGCCGTTTGGGCATCGCCTTGCTTTCGGAGCACATCCGCCCAGTCCGCCAATTTTGGCTGCGTTGATCGCCAGCTTATCTATGGGGGGCGCTGGCAACGAGAGCGCCGAAGCAACTTTAGCCTCGAGAGGGCTGTAGCCGTTGTCGAGGTATGCCTGCTCCGCACCTTCCAAGACCGGGTCCATCGGATAGTCGATATAGTCTTTCGAGCCAGCCGTGAGAAAATCGCGAAGCGCCGATGCGGTGTCACCGGCAAGGTAGTGCTCGTGGGCAGAGAGGTAGTCGGCAAAACCTTTGCCGGGGTCGGTCCGCCGCAGTGCGTCGATGGCTTCCCGACGTTCTTCCGGTGATTCCGAGCGGAGCGCCAGCTCCATAGAAATCTCGGGTTGACCGGGAAACCGTTCGGAAGCTTGTCGCAGATAATCGAGGTTCCCGGAAAGGCGCAGAGCGGTGAGCAGAGATGCCAAGCTGTAACCCCTTGATTGGAGATGAAGGTTCAGTTCTGACTCGTTCAGTTGGAAATGCTCCCTGCAGGCGTGCATCACATTTTCCTCGGATGGCGCGCGATAACTATTACTTCTTCTCGATGGCGAACGTTGAAAAGTGTGTTCGTCAATCGTTGCTTTGGCGTTGCCCAAGGTGGTTTCCTTTTTTGTCGTCCGGAGTTCGCCGTTAGGCACCGACAACGGGTCTAAAAGCAGGCCGAATCCGGCAAGAATAATGATGGCGGCGAGGCCGATGACAATTTTAGTAGCGGCATTCATATTTCTGAAGGTGAAGACTTCTTGTTGAGGTTCTTTTTGCGAGCAATGTAAATACTTGCATTTCTGTATGGTCAAAGAAGAAAAGTTGATTAGAATCACCAACGTTTTGAGCTGCTGTTTTACAGAAAACATCTTCAGGCATTAACAAAGATGAAAATCACCAAACTCGAGCCCATCATCCTGCACGCCCCGGTCACGCGTGGGGGCATCGCAGACAGCACCCACAAACTCTCGCACTGGGGTGCTCCCGGTGTGGCCATCCATACCGATGCCGGGCTTGTCGGGCATGGGTTTTCGGGCACACATGCCCATCTTCCCACCGACCGGTTGATTGTGGACTGTATTGTGGACAGTTTTGGGCCGCTTCTGCTTGGCGAGGATCCGCGAGAGGTTCGTGCTCTATGGGAAAAGTTGCACAAACAAGCTGAGATTTATTGGGTGGGACGAGCGGGGATCACGCATCTCGCACTTGGGGCCATCGATATTGCGCTGTGGGACTTGAAAGCGAAAGAGTCTGGCCAACCGCTCTGGAAGTTGCTCGGCGGGTCGGCCCGGAAGAGGGTGGAAGCTTACAATACCGATGGTGGCTGGTTGAATTGGCCGCTGGAGACGGTGGTTGCCGATTGTCGTCGATTGGTCGAGGAGGAGGGTTACCGCGCGGTCAAATTAAAAGTCGGCGGTCCCAATCCCAAAGAGGATTTGCGCCGGGTTGAAGCCGTGCGCAATGCACTCGGATCGGAAGTGCGCATCATGACCGATGCAAACGGCCGCTGGAGTTTGCCACAGGCAATGCAAACGGCTGGACGCCTCAAGGACTTCGACATCGTCTGGATCGAGGAGCCAATCTATTTTGATGACGTCGAGGGACATCGACGCTTGGCGGAGTCTATCGAGACCCCCATAGCTTTGGGCGAACAACTTTACACCGCGCACCAGTTCCGCGATTTCATTCATGCGGGAGCGGTGCACTATGTGCAACCCGATGTTGTGCGCCTAGCAGGCGTAACGGAGTTCTGGCAGGTCGCAGATATGGCGCACAGTTATTCCCTGCCGGTTGTGCCCCACGTGGGTGACATGTGTCAGGTGCATCAGCACCTTTGCTTTGCGCACCCCGCTTGCTCGCTTTTGGAATACATACCGTGGCTGCATGACTGGATGGAGGCGCCGGCCCAAGTTGTAGATGGGTATTACGTGGCCCCCGAAGTTCCCGGAGCCGGTATGACCCCGACGACGATGGCTCTCGAAACCATCAACTTGGCTTAAAAAATATGAACTCTGAAAAAGTTTATTCGTTGGCCAGTGAAACGGCACTTATTACAGGTGGCGGAACCGGCATCGGGTTCGGTATT
>JBILDG010000199.1:0-4070 GCA_044352715.1 Chthoniobacterales bacterium
ATCGACCGCCCGGGTATTGCCGCCCTCCTCCCGACCGAGACGAATCTCTGCGTGCTGATCGACGCAGGTGCCAATACCGACGCCCGGCCCGAGCACATGCTGCAATACGCGATCATGGGTGCGGTTTTTTCGCGCTACGTTCTCGGCTATGAAAACCCTGCCATCGGCCTGATGTCCATCGGCGGCGAAGACGCCAAAGGCAGCGAATTCACCAAAGATATCTTCAAGCTTCTCCGCGCCAGCGGACTCAACTTCCGCGGCAACATCGAGGGGCACGACCTTTTCCAGAATCCGGTTGAAGTGGTCTTGTGCGACGGCTTTACCGGCAATGTCGTCCTCAAGTCCTGCGAGGCCACGGCCGAGGCTGTTTTCCATTGGCTCAAAAACGAGTTGAAAAAGACGCCCTTGCGTCTCGCCGGTGCGCTCATGGCCAAGGGGGCGTTCCAGACGATCAAGAAAAAGACCAACTACGAGGAATACGGCGGCAGCCCGCTCCTCGGGGTGGATGGCATTTGCATCATCGCCCACGGGTCCAGCAGCCCCAAGGCCATCAAAAACGCCATTCGTGTGGCCATGGAATCCATCAAGACGAAGATCAACCCACACATCGTCGAGGAAATCGCCGCTTTTCACGCCCGCAAATGAGCCAAGATTCCGCCAAGAAACTCCGTCCGGTCGCCATCACTGGAACAGGCAAATATGTTCCCGAAAAAGTTCTGACCAACGAAGACCTCCAGCGCATCGTTGACACGAGCGATGAATGGATCACCGAGCGCACCGGGATCAAAAGGCGCCGTATCGCCGCGCCGGACGAGGCGACCAGCGATCTGGCCGTCAAAGCCGCCATCGAAGCATTGCAGGATGCGGGTGTTGCCTCGGCCGATCTGGATCTGATCATCGTGGCAACCTTCACGCCCGACATGTTTTTTCCTTCGACGGCATGTCTCGTGCAGAAAGCTCTCGGTGCGGCCAAAGCAACCTGTTTCGATATTTCCGCAGCATGTTCGGGCTTTCTTTACGGCTTGGACATTGCGCGCAACGCCATCACCAGCGGTTCCGCGGAGAACGTGCTGGTCATCGGAGCGGACAAAGTAAGCGGTGTCATTGACTGGACCGATCGCAACACCTGCGTTTTATTTGGCGACGGCGCCGGGGCGGCCGTCTTGCAGCCGGCTCAGAACGGCGAGGGGGAGATTCTTTCTGTCTATTCGGGCAGCAATGGCTCCCTGGACGAAATCCTCAATGTCCCGGGCGGCGGATCTCGCCTTCCGCTCACCTCGGAGAACGTGGACAGCAAGCTCAACACCATGAAAATGGCCGGCCGCGAAGTTTATCGCCATGCGGTGCAGAGCATGATGTCTGCCTCGAAAGAGGCGATCGAGCGCGCCGGGCTGACGGTCGATGACATCGAGTGTTTCATTCCGCACCAGGCAAACCTGCGCATCATCGAGACAATCGCGGCCAAGCTGCATGTTCCGATGGAACGATTTTTCGTGAATTTGAACGAATACGGCAACACCTCGGCCGCGGCCGTGGCCATCGCCCTTGATGAAGCCCAACGCAGCGGCCGGATCAAGCGCGGTGACCATATTCTGATGGTTGTGTTCGGCGGCGGCCTCACATGGGCCTCGGCCGTGGTGCGCTGGTAAAACCAAGCCGTGCTCACGGACACGCACGCCCATCTGGATTTTCCGGATTTCGCCGCCGATCTCGATATCGTGCTGGCCCGGGCTGGCGCGGCTGGCGTGCACCGGATCATCACGATCGGCACCGATGCGGAAAGTTGCCGGCGGGCCATTGCCCTGGCGGATGCGCACCCGCAAATCCATGCCGTCATCGGCTTGCATCCTTGCTCCGCGCAGGAGCCGGGGGCTTTGGATTTTCTCGAGGAGTTGCCTGCTCTCGCCCGTCATCCGAAAGTTGTGGCCATCGGCGAAACCGGGATGGATTACCATCATTTACCCGGCAAGCACATCGCTTCCCGCAAAGACGAGGCTGTCTTCAGCGCGCTCCAAGCTGGTACAGCCGAGGCCACCGAAGCCGTCATTGCCGACGGCGCCGCGAAGGCCGCACAAGCCGAAGCTTTTCGCGCCCAACTCGACCTTGCGGTGGAACTCGGACTCAACGTCGTGGTGCATCAACGCGAATCCTGGGCGGATACGCTCGATGTTCTGCAGCCTTACACCGGCAAGCTGCGGGCGGTCTTTCATTGCTTTGGCGGGTCGCCCGAGGATGCGGTCGAGTTGCGTGAGATGGGGCATCTCGTGTCATTCACCGGCATCGTGACCTTCAAAAATGCGGCATTGGTTCAAGAAACAGCACGTGCTGTTCCGTCCAATGGCTACATGATCGAAACCGATTGCCCGTATCTCGCGCCCGTGCCTCACCGCGGCAAGCGATGCGAACCGGCCTTCGTTCGACAGGTTGCCGACAAAATCGCCGAACTGCGCGGCGAGCCGCTGGAGAAAGTCGCCGCCGACACAGAACGCACGGCAGCTGGATTTTTTCGTTTTTCGCGCTGAAGGATCAGAGAGCGCAGGCCTGATCGATGGCGGTGAGTTCTTCGCTGGTGAAGGAAGTGTTTTTCAGGGCGCCCAAATTGTCGTCGATTTGCGCCACCCGGCTGGCCCCGATGAGGACCGATGTGACGTAAGGTTTGGCCAAGAGCCAAGCGATCGACATTTGGGCGAGAGATTGACCGCGGGCGACGGCAATGTCGGCAAGGGCGCGAACGCAGCGAAGCTTTTCCTCACTGACTTGTTCGGGCCGGAGGAAGCCCGAAGGTTTTGCTGCGCGGGAGTCGTTTGCGATCCCATTGTTGTAGCGCCCAGCGAGCAGGCCTTGGGCCAGCGGGCTGAAAGGAATGCAGCCGACACCTTCCTGCTGGAGAACTTCCGACAAGCCATCCTCCACCCAGCGGTTGAAGATGTTGAATACCGGTTGATGGATGAGGAGCGGAACGCGTTCTGCACGCAGCAATTCGGCCGCACGGAGGGTCATTCCGGCATCGTAGTTGGAGAGACCAACATAAAGCGCCTTGCCCGATTTCACCGCGGAAACGAGTGCGCCGACGGTTTCCTCGAGTGGCGTATCCGGGTCTGGTCGGTGGCTGTAGAAGATGTCCACGTAGTCGAGGCCCATGCGTTCAAGGCTTTGGTCGAGGCTGGCAAGAAGGTATTTGCGCGAGCCCCATTCGCCGTAAGGTCCAGGCCACATGCGGTAACCGGCTTTGGTCGAAATGACGAGTTCATCGCGATGGGGCGAAAGATCCTCCTCCAAGATGCGTCCGAAGTTTTTTTCCGCGCTGCCGGGAGGCGGGCCGTAATTGTTGGCCAGATCAAAGTGTGTGATACCGGCATCGAATGACCGCAGAATCAATGCGCGCGCATTCGCGTAATCATCAACGCCTCCGAAGTTGTGCCAGAGCCCCAAGGAAATGGCCGGCAGTTTCAGCCCGCTGCGTCCGCAGCGGCGGTAATCCATGGAATCATAGCGCGTGGGCGATGGGGACATAAACAGTCATCTAAAAACAAAAAAAGCCGCCCGGCGAGTCCGGGCGGCTTTTTTGTGAAATTCGCTCAACTTAGTAGCGGTAGTGCTCGGGCTTGTAAGGGCCTTCGACCGGGAGACCGAGGTATTCGGCTTGGTCTTTCGTGAGCTTGGTCAGCTTGACGCCGATCTTCTCGAGGTGCAGGCGGGCCACCTCTTCGTCGAGCTTCTTGGGCAGGACGTAAACGGCGGGCTTGTAGATGTCCTTGTTCTTCCACAGGTCGAGCGCGGCCAGCGTCTGGTTGCTGAAACTGTTGCTCATGACAAAGCTCGGGTGGCCGGTGGCGCAGCCGAGGTTGACGAGGCGTCCTTCGGCCAGCATGAAAATCTCGCGGCCATCGGGGAAGACGTATTTGTCGAGCTGCGGCTTGATGTTGACCTTCTTCACGCCGGGCAGGGTATTGAGCTTGTCGACTTGGATTTCGTTGTCGAAGTGGCCGATGTTGGCCACGACGGCTTGATCTTTCATCTTGGCCATGTGGTCGGCGGTGATGACGTCCTTGTTGCCGGTCGTCGTGATG
>JBILDG010000200.1:0-4032 GCA_044352715.1 Chthoniobacterales bacterium
GCCGCTCAACTTTCCCACCCGCGTGCATTACCGGGAAAAAAACAACGGAGGCGTCAGCCACTTTCACTACTTGCGCGACAATCTTCTTCTCATCGCCGTTCACGCTGTTCTGATTTTGCGCTCATTCACCCTCATCCCGCGTCTTCGCCGATTCCGCCGGCGGGCCACGCTCACTCTGTCATGATTTCCCCCCACCTCCGTCGCGAAATGACCTACGCCGCCGCCGGCGCTTTGGCGGGAGCTGCTGCCGGGAAAATTCTCCGCGGCGATTTCGGACGCGCCCATGACTTCGCCTTGGCTCTCTCCACACTGCTCCTCGCCCCCGCCTTGATCCGCAACTGCCCATGGTATGGCGACGTGATCACCCGTTTCCGCACCACGAAGAACGAGGTGTGGCTCACGATCGACGACGGACCCGACCCGCATGACACACCGGAAATTCTCGACGTCCTGCAGCGACATCGGGCCCGCGCGACATTCTTTGTCATCGGCCGCAAGGTCATGAAATACCCCGCGCTGGCCCGCGCCATGGTCGAAGCCGGCCACGACCTGCAAAACCACACTTACAGCCATTCCGCCTGCTGCTTTTGGACCGCCTCCCCGCAAGGTGCCGCCCGGGAAATCGCCCTCGGCTCCGCCGCGATCCACACGGTCACACGGACGCAACCCACCCTTTTCCGCGCTCCCGCGGGGCTGGCCAACCCGTTTGTCCACGCTGCCGCCGAGAAAGCCGGTTTGACTGTTACCGGTTGGTCCGCCGACGGCTGCGACGGGATTTCACACGATCCCGACCGCGTGCTGTCGAGCATTCTCCGCCGTCTCCGCCCCGGCCGCATCATCCTCCTCCACGAAGGTCCGGTGGCCGGAATGCCCCCCGGCACCCGGGCACGCACCCTCGATCGGCTGCTGCGAGATCTCCAGTCTCGCAATTACCGCACCGTCCGTCCGTTCCCGTGACCAAACCCCGGCCTTTACTTGCCCGGTGGAAATCCTAATTTTTAGATCGAATCATGGCCGACGTATCACTTGAACGCCTCAAATCAATGCTCGTGGAAAACTGCATGGTCAAAGTCGATCCCGAGACAATTCTCGAGGAAACTCCTCTTTTCGGACCCGACAGCATCGGACTGGATTCCCTCGATGCCCTGCAAATGACCATCGCGGTGGAAAAAGAATATGGCGTGGCCATCGGTGATCCGGCCACGGCCCGCGACGCCTTGCAGAGTCTCGGCATCCTTCGCGATTGGATCACCCGTCGTCTATCCGCCGCATAATGTCATGACCACGGCCCGCGAAACATGCGACGTGGCCGTCATCGGCGGCGGACCGGCCGGCAGTGCGGCCGGCAGCCAACTCGCCCGCGCCGGTCTGCGCGTCACCATTTTCGAGAAAGAAAAATTTCCGCGCTTCTGCATCGGCGAATCACTTCTGCCGCACGGGAACGACCTGCTCAAAGAGATTGGCATTTGGGAAAAAATGGAAGCGGCCGGGTTCCTGCGCAAATACGGCGCCGAATTCACCACCGGCGACCAATCGCGCCTGCACCGTCTCTGGTTCGGGCAAAACCTCGGGTCCGCCCACGAATACACCTATCAAGTCGAACGCGCCGCCTTCGACCAATTGCTGCTGGATCACGCCCGCGAGAGCGGATGCCGCGTGCACGAGCAGACGCGCGTTACCTCGCTGGAAAATCCAGACACGGAACACATGACCCTCCACGGCCTGGGACCCGACGGGCCGCGACTTCTCGACACCCGTTGGGTGATCGATGCCAGCGGACGCAACTCTTTCGCCGGCTCGCGGGTCGGACTCCGCCGCACCGTGACACAAAAAGTCCGCCGCGTGGCCATCTACGGACACTTCTCCGGTGTGACCCGCAACTCCGGTCGAGCCGAGGGCCATATCACGATCGTGCGGCTGAACGGAGGCTGGTTCTGGATCATTCCACTGGCGGGTGACCGCACATCCGTCGGGCTCGTCCTGCCGACCGATCGCGCCCGCACCAGCCACGACCGCGACTTGCAAGACATCTTCCAAGAGGCCGTTGAATCAGCCCCCGCCATCCGCGAACGCCTCCGGAAAGCCGAACCACTCACCCCGCTCCGCGCCACCGGCGACTACAGTTGGAAATTTTCATCCTTCGCCACCAGACGCATTCTCCTCACCGGCGATGCCGCCGGGTTCGTTGATCCGATTTTTTCGTCGGGCGTCATGCTCGCGCTCAAATCCGGAATGCGCGCTGCGACCCTGCTGCAACACGCCGACAAAGCGATGCGCCCCCTCAAAAATTCCGAACGCACCGCCTATACCCGCGAAGTCACCCGTTGGATGAACCATTACTCCCGCCTCATCCGTTCGTTTTACGACCGCGCCGGGTTCGAAGTTTTCATGAGCCCGCAGCCCGTCCTGCATATTCCCGGCAGCGTCGCGCGACTGGTCGGTGGAGACACTTCGCCCTCTTGGGCTGACCGTCTACGGTTGCGCGCATTCCAAGCCATCTGCCGCGCCCAACGTCTGCTCCCTATTGCCCCGGCCATTCCTTCGCTGCGCTGAGCGTCGGTGCACCCATGCCTCTTCTCCGCTCACCGTCCGCCGCGCTTTTTCTACTCGTTATCCTCGCCGCGGGCATCTGGTCGGCGCTAACCCTACGTTTTGATACGGAGCTGCTGCCTGTCCTGCCCCCGCAACTGCCCAGCGTGAGGGGGCTGGACGAATTCTCCCGTCTTGCCGCCGGCGACCATGAAATCTACGCGGTGCCCGATCCGGCCCTGTCTGCGGAAGAGCGTGGAGAGCTGCTGGCCAACACCCGCGCCGCCTTGGCGCAAGTGCCGGGCGTGGCTTCCGTTTCGACGACGCATGAAACAATCGCGGAGCATGCAGGAATCCTCGCCGCATGGCTTCTCCTCAACAGCCCGCCGGAAGTTTTTGCATCCACCGTGGAAAAGCTTGGCGATGCGTCGGCGCGCGATCGCCTGGCCTCCATCCCGGCCCGATTGACCGGCGCCGTCGATCCCGTCGAGATCGTCCAACTCCAACTCGACCCGCTTGGTCTGCTCCCCGTCTCCGGCCCCACCCCGTCGCTTGCCCCGGAAGCCGCCGAATTTCTCGTCATCACTCCCGCCCGGCCGCTTGCCGGTGCCGCTGCCGATGCGAAGTTCGTCGACTCGCTGCGCACCGCGCTGCGAAGCAGCCTGTCACCTGGCGAAGCAGAACATGTCCTGTTGACCGGACATCCTGTTTTCAATGCCGACATTTCGCGGCAGATGCGGCGCGACATGATCTTGATGGTCGCCGTGGCGACAGCCTTGCTGCTGGCGGCATTTTATCTTTTCTACCGCACGCTGCGTCCGCTCGGTTGGATCATCCTGCTCCAGTTTTTCGCCCTTCTCGCCGGTCTGGTGGCGGCACGAATTCTTTACGGCGGACTGAACGTCATCAGCATCGGCTTTGCTTCGATCCTCCTCGGCGTCGGGATGGACTACAGCATTTTGGTTTATCACCATTTCGGATCGCCGCACCGTGATGATGTCCGGGTCTGGCAAACACTGCGCCGCGCGATCTGGTTCAGCGCCTTGGTCACCGCGGCGGCTTTTTACTTTCTGGCCCTCACTTCGTTCCCCGCCTTGCAACAACTCGGCGTGCTGGTCGGCACCGGGCTACTGGCCTCGGCACTGATGGCCACTTGGCCGTTGCGACTCATCCTGGCCGCCCGTCCCCCGGAGGCTCCCCGCGCTCTTTTCCGCGCCAGCAACCGCGCGGCGGAAATCATCTTGCGTCATCGCGGGCTCATCCTCGGACTCGGCTGCGCTTTGCTGGCCGGTATTTTCTGGTTCCGCCCGTGGGCACCTGCATCAGGATTTTACCAACCGAACCTCGACAAACTGCGACCGGTTGGCAGCGAGGCTTACACCGCACAGGAATGGCTGCGACAACTCGACCCGACAGCCGCGGAGGCCATCTATGTGCTCCGGGCATCCGACCACGACACGATCCGTCGCACGGCCCCATCTTTGGCCCAAGCCGTCCTGCCGG
>JBILDG010000201.1:0-4025 GCA_044352715.1 Chthoniobacterales bacterium
GAAAGTTACAACATCCCGTGAAAGCCGCCGGATTCACCTTACTGGAAATGCTCACGGCGATGTTCATGTTCGTCCTCGCGGTGGGCGGGCTGGCTTTGGCGATGGACAAAATTTTTGCCGCCAATGTGCTGTTGCGGCGTGACGCGGAGGTCCGGCAGCAAATCGAGTCATTGCTCGACGAGGCGATGGTGTTGCCGATCGAGATTCTCGAAGCGGGGCGCGAAAGCGATCCCGATGCCATGGGCGCACGCTATTCCCTGAGCGCGGTGCCGGCGGAGTTGCGGAACATGGACGACGAGGAATTGCCGGGGCTGTGGTGGGTGACCGTGCGGGCCGAGTGGACCGAGGGAAAGGAGAAGCAGGAATGGGAGGAGAAGTTCCTGCGTTATCAGCCATGAAGCGAGCGCGACACTTACGGCGGAACACGGAGGCGTTCACCCTTTTCGAAATGATCGTGGTGGTGGCAATTTTTGTGCTCTTGGCCGGCGGGATTTACGCCACGGTCAATGCCGCCGTGCGGGCCACGGCCACGCTCACGGAGGAAAACGCCCAGGTGCAGCGTCTCGAAGCTTTCGTTTCGCTGGTGCGGAAAACTTTCCACAATCTGCCCGCGACCGCGCGTTTCAGCGGCACGGCGGGCTCGCCTGAGTCGGGCGGGGGGGCGGAAATCGTTCTGCGCGAGGCGCCGGGTGTTTTTGCCTGGGGCATGGGGGGCCCGGTCAAGGGCACGGTGTTGCTCGCGGCGCGCCCGCGCCTCGGTGGCGGACGGGAAATCAGCCTGCTTACGCTCCCGGGGACATTGTCGGAGATGGAACTGCGTGAAGCGGTGGATCGCGGGGCGTGGCTGCGGCTTTTGCCGGACTTGCGGGAGGTGCGTTGGCGGTTCTGGGACGAGGCGCAGCAAGATTGGGTGGACACTTGGCCGGAGGGAAATGAACGTCCGCCCCTCGTGGAACTGAGCCTGACGATGCTCGGAGAGAATATACCGCGCGCTTATGTCTTCTGGCTGCCGCCGGTGCGGGAAATGGCAACGGGACAATCGGTCACTCCGCGCGAGGGGGAGCAGGAGCCGCCGCCGGAGGAGAATCCATGACGCGCACCTCCCGACAACACGGCGCGGCCTTGTTGCTTGTCCTGTGGGCGATTGCGGTGGTGTCTTTCGCCGTGGTTTGGCTGGCCGATGTGGTGAATCTGGAGTTGGAATCCGGCGCGGCCGGCGCGGCGGGCCTGCGGGCGCGGACGATCGCGTTGAGCGGGGTGGCGTTGGGGGTGCATCCGCAGGTCGATCGCGATGACACGACCTTGCTCGAGCAAGATTTCGGCTCCGGCGAGCGCCTCGAGGTGCGTATCCGCGGCGAGGGGGCAAGGTTGAACATCAATCGCCTGCTGGCCGACCAGGATCGCATCACGTTGAAGAATCTTTTCATCCTCTGGGGCTTGTCGAACGACGAGGCGGATCAACTCATCGACAAGCTGATCGACTGGACGGATGCGGATGATTTCCGTCTGCTCAACGGCGCGGAGCGCGCAGAGTATTTGACCTTGGGGATTCCCGATGCGCCGGCCAACCGACCGTTTCGCTCGGTCGCGGAGATGGCGCAAGTGATCGGCATGGACCGGGTGGCGCAGGTGAATCCGGCTTGGGCTGAAAGTTTCACCATTTTCGGCGACGGCAGGGTGGACGTGAACGAGGCGGGCGCCGAGGTGTTGCAGGCGGCGACGGGGCTGACGCCCGAAATGGTCGGGGAAATTTTGCGCATGAGGGTCGGCCCCGATGGCGTCGAGGGGACCGAGGACGATTTTGTTTTCGAAAGCACGGATCAGTTGCGCGGCTGGCTGCAGGGGTCGACATTGCCGCTGGAGCAGGTGATGTCGCGGCTCACTACGGAAAGCCCGGTCAAAAGAATTGATAGCCGGGGGATGGTGGGCGACCGTGCGGTGCTGATTTCGGTTGTCGTGGCCACCGGTGAAGGCGGCCCGGCGAACACTTACCTGCTATGGGAGGAAAAATAAAATCATCGCGCCCGACACGCCGCAATGCGGTGTTGCGACCCGTTATGGCCGGGTGGCAACGCTGGGAGGAGAGCGAGGCGGGGGGGTGGGCGTTGGCGGGCGAGGCTAACGATTTACACAGGCTCTCGCCGGGTGCCGGATGTGTGATTGCGGTGCCGGTGCGACGCGCTTTTTCATTGGCCGTGTGGGTGCCGGGTGAGGACCCGTCGCTCGTCGGCGATCTGGTTTACACCCAGCTGGAAGTGCGCGGCTTGGCCGGGCGCTCGCGCGAGTTGACGACATTCGCCTGGCAGGAAATCGCGCGGGAGGACCACGAAGTGCTCCTGCATGCGGTCGTGCTCCCGTCGCATCTCGCGCCGGATTATTGGAATGGCGAGGTGACGGAATATGCGGTTTCGCCGGCCTGTCTGCCGCTGGCGCCCGATGCGGTGAATGTGTGGGAAGAAGAGGGTGGCTGGGTTGCGGCCGTGACGCGGGCGGACAAAATGGTCCATTTTCAACCGCTCACCGAGCCGGTGCCGAATGCGTCCATGGCTCTGGAAATCTGGCTCATGCTGGCGCCGTTGGAGGCGGGACGGATGACGTCAACGCAGCCGGGCGTGCGGCTTTTTTACCAAGGTGACCAAGCGCCGGATCTGGCCGACTGGCGGGCCGAGGGGAGACTGCCGGTGGAGGTGAGTCCGCTGCCTGCGCCGGTGCGTCCTGTGAAATCTCTGGTCTGCGTTCCCTTGCCGGTGCGGGAAGTTCAGCTGGCCAAGCAGGTGTCGGCCCGGCGTCAGCGTTGGGCCTTTTTTGCGGCCGCGGTTTATTTCCTCGTGGTGCTGGGTCTGGCGGCCAACACGCTGCGGTTGCACGGTCGTGCGCAATCGCTGGCCCGCGAGGTCAACCGCGATGCGGGGCCGGTGACGGAGGTGCAAGCGACGATGAGCCGCTGGCAAGCGCTCGAACCGGCCTTGGAGCCGGCGGGTTTTCCTCTGGAGGTGCTGCATCAAGCGGCGGGGTTGCTGCCCAAGGACGGCGTGCGCCTCACGCTTTTCACGATGAACCTCGACCGGGTGGCCATCGTGGGCGAAGCCTCGACCCTGCGGGCGGCTCAGAAGTTCCAGGAGGACGTGACCAAGAATCCGGCGCTGGCGGGATTCGATTGGAAGGCGGAAAATCCCAAGACGCTGCCGACAGGCAGCACAAAATTCCAGATCGACGGTTTGCGGCGCGGGGGCGCAACCGACGGGGAGAACGAATTCGATGAGAGCGCTGACCTCTAAGGAAAAAAAACTGCTGGCGGCGTTGCTCGGCGCGATCTTCGTGCTGCTCAATGTGGTTGGCTTGCAGGCGTTCCTCCAGCGTCAGCGAGCCCTGCAAAAAAGCATCGCGCAGCTGGAGTCGCAGTTGGTCTTGAACCGTGCCGTGCTGGCGGAAAAGCCGCTCTGGGATGAGCGGGCGGTGTGGCTCGACGAACACCAGCCAACAGACGACACGTCGACGACGGAAGACGACTCGAAATTCCACGACTTCGTCGAAAAAAGTGCCAAGCAGAGCGGACTGCAATTCACGCGCAAATCCGTGGGCACGCAGCTGATGGGCGGGCTTTACGCCGAAGTTTCCGACACCTCGCAGGTGCAGGGCAACATGGAGTCGCTCGTCAAATGGCTCCACGAACTCCAGCAGCCGAAAGCTTTTCGCGCGATCAAGCAGATCTCGATCAAGAGCGGCGAACCCCCGGAGGTCGTCTGCGAGATCGAAGTGGCGCGTTGGTTTCGCGCAACCGGGGAGGGCAAGCCATGAAAATTCTTTTCGTGCAGCTTGTGGTCGCGTTCGTGGTGTGCGTCTGGTCGCGGGCGGAGGAGGCTGGCCCGCAGGATTTGTTGATGGTGCCCGCGGCGGAGCCCCGCGATGTCGGGGATGCACCGGAACAGGCTGACAACACCGCGTCGGTCGAAGGCCCTGAAGCCGCAGACTCCGTCGAAGGCGAAGTTTACCCGCTGTCGCGTTATTCCGCGCTGTGGACCCGC
>JBILDG010000027.1:0-13055 GCA_044352715.1 Chthoniobacterales bacterium
ACATGGTAATGGGCCTGTTTTTCGTGCCTTTACTGTTTTGGCCCGGCAAGGCTTGGGATCCAACGGGCTTGGGTATGGCGGCGGCAGGATCGCTCCTTTTTTTCACCGGACAAATCGCGACCTTCCGCTCACTGCAAAGCGGGGACGTTTCGATTGCCACCCCCGCCTTGGCCTCGAAAGTCATATTCGTCGCTCTACTCTGCCTGCTGCTGCCGGATAACAAGCCCGGCCCCAACTTGTGGATTGCCGTGGCCTTGACCGTGGGTGGCGTTGTTTTGCTACACCGAGGCCCTCGCCATTCCGCTTCGCGGCCGCTGCCCACTCTGGCTTGGGCATTGTCGGCCGCATTTTCCTTCGCCGCCGCGGATGTCTTTATCCAAATCGGCGCCCCGAAGGTCGGATTTTCGCTATTTCTTCCCGTGATGTTCGGCGGAGTGGCCGCACTTTCCCTGCCCCTGCTCTGGCCTCACGTCTTGAACCGGCCGCGCAATCCACCCAGGCGTGGCGCATGGATCTGGACTGCCGCCGGGGTGATTTTGCTGGGTGTGCAAGCCATGAGTTTGGCCGCGTCCATCAGCATTTTCGGCGACGCCACCGGCATCAACGTGGTTTATGGCTCGCGCGGACTCTGGAGCTTGCTGCTGCTGGCGGTTGTTGCGCAGCACCTCGGCGTGGCTGACAGCGTGCTGGATCGCCGCACATTGGGTCTTCGCGTCATCGGTAGCGTGCTCATTCTTGCCGCTGTCGCGATTGCTTTAGTCAGCTGATGCCGCCCGCATCACCCGCTCCACCGCTCCACGCGAAAACCAAACCGGCAACGACCTCAGCATCCAATATCGCACTTCGCCCCGGGTGATTTTGACCGGCCTTGGCATTTTGGAGGTTTCTATGGCAACAAGCGCCAATGTCCTCAGTCCGAGCAAACACGGCAGCAAAGAGGCGTAGCGCAGCCGCCCGTTGTGCAAGGCCGTGCAGTATCTGGCGCCCTCCTCCAGCCAAGCGCGGGCCACGGTAAAACAATTACCGACAGCCTCCTGCGCAACGTAGATGCGTCCCTGCGCTTCGTCCGCCCGGCGGTCGCGCAGCACGTTCACCAACTGCAAGCCCTTGCCGTAACATTTTCCCCGCGCCCTCATCGTGGCAAAAGGCTCGCCGGAAAAAGTGCCAGGAATTTCCGCGCACAAATCGGTCCAAAACTCCCCAACACTGCCCGCCACCATGTAAGTATAGAGGTCGAGTTCCTGCCAACTGAGCGGAGGGGACCCGTGACCGAACCTCTCAAGATCGAAAATCTGACCTTCCAAAATATGGCCGAGCAGCGTCTCAAGACGTTGACGAAAGACCGGATTACGCTCGTGCATTTCACGCCACAGCCGCGGCAACGCATCCAGCAGCGCTCGCTCGGCCGCACGACCAACTACACCGTCCTCAAGATCAGCGGCGTCCAACCGCAGGTCTGCGCGTCCCAACGAACCCCGAACCGATCGCAACGCCTCAAGGCGCCGCGGAGTGTCCAGGGATGAGGCGTCAGCCAAAGTATCCGTGGCGCGCGCCAGCAAATAACCGAGCGACGCCTCCTCGCGCATCGTTCGGGGCAGCAAGCGCAGCGTGAGATAAAACGAACGCGATGTCCGCCGCAGGATTTCTTTCTCGTTCATGGCTGCAACGCGCGCGGCTCCGACGGCGCGGCCCCGACAGAAACTACCCGAATTTTTTCCCGCGACGACAATCCAAGACCGAGAACCTCGGCCGAGGCCAACCATTCGGTCATTTTGGACAATGACAACATCCCGGCCTGTTTGCGAAATCCGTCCAGCAACTCCACGCCCAGCACGTCGATCGCCACGGGATCACGCGAGGCATAAATTGCACCGTGATTCACGACGTATTGCGGTTCGGGAAACGGTCCTCCTGCATACTGCGGACGCAAGGCATCAAGGATCGTGAGCACCACCTTGCCTCCGATGCGTGGGTCGGCGTAAAGCTCGGCCAAAAAAGGATCACCGTAGTGCGGAGGACGCGCCAAGCGCCGCCAGTTGTCGAGGTTGTCGAGCACCATGCCGGACAGCGCCCCGTTCATACCGGATGACAAATGGTCAGTCAGCGCGGGGAGATGCACGACTTTGTCGACACCGCCCACAAGGACATTCGACAAATAACTTTTTCCACTCATCTGGTCGCTTTGCGTATGGTGCGGATCGAAATCGCGGTCTCCGTGGATCAACCTTCCCATCACCGCCGCCGTCGCGACTTCCTTTTGATTATAGCCGCCCGCACGGTCGGTTGAAGTCACCACGAAGCGTCGTCCGAGTTTTTCGTAACCCGCACGGGCAATGTCGTCCCACTTGCGGTCCCATATCACAATGCGATCCGGCGGCACGCCGGCCGCCACCAAGCCCTCGGCCACAGCTTCAACGATCGCCGGATGCGTCGAAGCGACGGGCGCTGCCGATGTCGAAACCTTCAGGCCGACGCGATCCCGCGGATGAACCAACGTGCGCCACGCCGCGGCGATATCCGGACGGCCTGTCGCGGCCATGACCAACCCGTCCACCATGCGCCGCACCCGTGGCGATGAAACTTCTCCTCCTCTCATCGGTGTTTGCTCCAAAAAAACAACGGACGACGACTTTGGTGGGGGGACCGGCTCTGTTTGCGCACTCACGCTGACTCCTGAGAGCGCCACCGCAACCAATCCTGACAAGTAATTCTTCACCATGTGATCGCGGCCATGGCGCTTTGTGAAATAGCCTCAGCCTCATCCGCGGTAATCCACCGCTCGGCATAGCTAGGGCCCCAAGAATCGGACAAAGCGATTTCGTCCGTGGCACGGTTGTATCCGATAATCAGGCAAACGTGCCCGCCTTCGGTTTGCCGGGATAGTTTTTGCGCATCACGACGCGCGGGTTTGAGCGATTCACCCCATGCTTTCCAATCTTCCACGCCACTTCGCTGTTTGGTGTGTTCATTGATCCGCGCATCTACCGCATCGGAGGTGTGGAGGGCCCAGAAAACCGGCAACCCGGCATCAATCCATCGGGCAACCGTCGAAGGATTGGGACGTCCGTTGATTGTTTCGATGCGACGGCCGTGTCGCCGGACCGTGTCGCCGACAGCGTAAATGACATCTCGCACCGACGTTCCTCCGCCGGGCTGGGTGTTGGCCGCCATAGCGAGCAAATAAATGTCGGCAGGAATGCCCAAGTAGCGAAGCATGCGTTCCATGGTAGCCGGGACGCAGAACCCCTTCGGACCTTGGTCCACCATCGGGATTTCATGGACAACCACATCGCCGTTGGGACGGCGGTCAACCCGCGCGGCCAATTTCTCTCGTAGATCCTTGTCGGAGACCCGCTCGACGGTTTTTTTTTCATCCAACTGGGCCGGCGGCACGACCCGCAGCGCCACGTATTCATCGCGGACGGAGACGAGCAAAATGGCATGACCATACCAATCGCGGCGCTGCGCTTTTTCCTGCAACTTGGAGGTCTGTCCGATTTTTTCCCGCACGGGATCGCCGGCCAATTTGCCGAGTAACTCGTCAAGGGCCTTCTCGTCTTCACTGATCGCCTTGCGGTAGTCGCGAAGAACCTGCGTGCTTGTGGGTCGGCGCTGCCCCGGCATACCCCGGTTGAAGTCGCCCACCGAGTCGCCCTTGTTGGCAAAGATAATGCTCAGCCCCGCCGGCTTGCCATCCTGTGCGGATAGCGAAATCGCATAGGGGCGCCGTCCGAGCACGCGGAAGTTTTCATCGGCGTAGCGGCGGTAACTCGCATCGGCTGACGTGCGAGACTCAAGGGGCAAACCGAGTCTCTGCGCCACAATACCGGCATCTTCCTCCCATATCGTCCCGGAGGAAGGAAACAGATCGAGCGCAAGGGCTTCGTTGAAATTTTTCGCCGTGGTTTCCGCAAAAGCCGTCGCGAGACCGACGGAAAAAGCGATCAACGCAAACAGCGCTCTCATGGCTCAGACATCCATCAAGCCCAATGGTGCGACTGGGCGCACGTTCAGCGGTTTGACTTTGTCATAGATACGCTCCGCTACCGTGCCGCCACCATCGTATCCGCGGGCCAGCATTTCGAGCTTGGCGTCGAGGTTGTCGATGTAATGCAGCGCGATCGCCTCGGGGGTTTTGGGCTGCACGGGCGAACCGTAGGCCAACTCGCCGTGATGCGCCGCCACAAGATGGAGCAAATGCAGGCGCACATCTTCGTTGTCCGGCACAACCTCTTTCCAATCGTCCAAAGGCAGCGTTTTCCACAATGAATTGACCAACTCGATGCCGATATTGATATGACCGAGCAATTCGCCCCGTTCGTCGAAGGGCATAGTGAAACCGCCTTCCTCAACGCAGTTCTCCCACAGCTTGCCGCAGTCGTGAAAAAGAACGCCGGAGAGGAGAAGATCACGATGCAGTGCAGGGTTGGCCGCACAGACCGCATCGGCATACCTCATCATCTGCGCCACGTGCTCGACCAAGCCCCCACGGCGGGCGTGGTGAAAAAATCTTGCGGCCGCTGTCCGGCGGAAACGCGGGCCGAATTTTTCGAGAAACGCCGCGCCGAGCGCTTTGAGGCGCGGGTCTTTCAAACCGTCCACTTCGACTGCAATGAATGCGTAATCCTCTTCCTGTCTCACCCTCAAATCGGCCGGCCCCGCCAGAAACTCTTCTTTGGCCTCGCCCGTCAGCGGCGCGAAACTCCAGCGCTTGGCCTCGAGACCAAACTGGGGATGCACCGCGAATTCTCCCTCGAGTTGCAGGCAGGCACCGGCCGCCAACTCCTGCGCGACGGCAAACTGTCCATTGTCGGACCACACCCGCAGCACGAAACGATCGAGTGCATCCACGAGCTGGATTTCCAGGAACGGCTTGCCGTCCTTCGATGATTTCTCGGCGACGGATTCGACCAGCACGGGGAGCAAAGCGCGAACTCGGCCCGCTTGGGCGTTTTTGCGAAGCGTCGCTATGTCGGTTATTTCAGGCATGACGCGTCATGTTCCTGCGCGAGCGACCGCTTCCCAAGCCTCGCGTTGCGCAGGCGTGAGAGAAGATGGCAGCTGCACGTCGATCACCGCGTAAAAATCTCCCCGGGCTCCGCCGCGCTGGGGCATTCCTTTGCCGGGTAGGCGGAACTTGCGTCCGTTTTGCGTCCCTGCGGGAATCTTCAACTTCGCCCGCCCGTCCAGTGTCGGCATTGTCACTTCGCAACCGAGCACGGCCTGAGTCACCGGCAACTCGACCTCGTGGATCACATCCGCACCCTCGACGGAGAACTCCGGATGCCGCTCGAAGCGGACGCGCAAATAAAGATCACCGGCTACCCCGCCGCCGCGGCCCTCCCCGCCGATGCCAGCCAGGCGGATGCGTTGCCCCTCGCGCACACCCTTCGGAATTTTCACCGTATAGGTTTCGACTTTGCCCGAACGCCCGCGCGTAAAGGAAATTTGCCTCGTCGATCCATGCAGCGCTTCCTCCAAGGTCACCATGATGTCCGCCTCGGCATCCTGACCGCGCAACGGCATCTCTTCGCCGTAAAAGGCGCTCCCCCGCCGTCCTCCCCGCGCTGCGCGACCGAAGAATGCCTCGAAGAAGTCGCTGAAGCCCGTCCCGCCGAATTGGAATTCCTCTTCCCCCGCCCCGCCAAAGCCTCCGGGGAAACCTCCCGCATGAGCACCGCCTCCCGGAGGCGGGCGGAAACCCGCGCCAGCCTGTTGCCAATTCGGCCCGAGTTCGTCGTATTTCTTCCGCTTCTCAGGATCGCTAAGCACCTCGTAGGCCTCGTTGATTTCCTTGAACTTCTCTTCGGCCGCCTTTTTGTCCTGCGCCAAGTCGGGATGGTGCTGCCGTGCGAGTTTACGGAAAGCCTTTTTGATCTCGTCCGCCGAAGCCGATTTGGCCACGCCGAGCGTTTTGTAATAATCGCGAAATTCCACGGTGAAAAATTTGTCGGACTATACAGCGTCGGGCTGTGCGCTGACACGAAAAGATTCCGCAGCTTTGCTTTGGGCTGCCTCCGCGCTACGCTCCCACCACCATGCTCGATATCCGCCAAATCCGTGAAAACCCGGACGCCGTCAAAGCCCGCCTCGCCCTCCGCGGTGGACCGCATGCCACCATGATCGACGCAGTCCTCGCGGCCGACACCGAACGCCGCACCAACGAGACACGCTGGCAGCATTTGCAATCCGAGCGAAAACGGCTGAGCAAAGAGATCGGTGCACTGCGTTCCAAAAAAGAGGATAGCTCCGCTTTGGAGGACGAGTCCAAACGCACGGGCGCTGAAATGGAGTCCCTCCAGCAAGCCTCAGCCTCCGCCGACGCCCGGCAGCGCGATCTGTTGCTTTCCATCCCGAATCTTCCCCACGACGCCATCCCGCGTGGCGCCGACGCCACGGCCAATCCTGTCCTGCGCACCTGGGGCACTCCGCCACAGATCGCCGACGCACAGGATCATGTGACCATCGGGACGCGGCTCGGGTTGTTCGATCCCGAGCGAGCCGCCAAACTCAGCGGCAGCGGCTTCATGTGCTACACCGGCGCGGGCGCCCGCCTCGAGCGCGCCCTGCTCAACTTCCTCCTCGATCTGCACACCCGCGACCACGGCTACACCGAAATGAGCCCGCCGTATTTGGTCAATCGCGCGACCATGACCGGCACCGGCCAGCTCCCGAAATTCGAGGCCGACCTTTTCGGCGTGACCGAGAGCGACCTCTTCCTCATCCCCACGGCCGAGGTGCCGGTGACCAATTTCCACCGCGACGAAATCCTCGCCGCCGACAAACTGCCGCTCCGCTACGTCGCCTACACACCGTGCTTCCGCCGCGAGGCCGGCTCGACCGGACGCGACACCCGCGGTCTGATCCGCATGCATCAGTTCGACAAAGTCGAACTCGTCAAAATCACCGCGCCCGAAAACTCTGCCGACGAACTTGAATCACTCACCGCCGACGCCGAGCGCGTGCTGCAACTGCTCGGGCTGCCTTACCGCGTCATCGAGCTGTGCGCGGGCGACCTCGGCTTCGGCGCGGCCCGCACCTACGATCTCGAAGTCTGGGCGCCCGGCCACGGCGGCTGGCTCGAAGTCTCCAGCTGCTCGAGTTTCGGTGATTACCAAGCGCGCCGCATGGCCCTGCGATACAAGGACGCGGACGGCAAAAACCAATTCTGCCACACGCTCAATGGCTCGGGCACCGCATTGGCCCGGCTCTTTGTTGCCCTCCTGGAAAACGGGCAGCAGCCCGACGGCACGGTGCATTTGCCGGAACCTCTGCAACCTTACTTCGGTGCCGCGCGGCTCTCGCCCGCCTGAGCGCATGAAAAAAACCGACGACCTCCTCCCGCGGATTCTGCCGTTGGTGGAGAACTTGTCGCGCAAGGAACCGGCCGTTGTCGGTGTATCGGGTGGCTGCGACTCGGTGGCACTCTTCGACCTGTTGCGGCGGGCCAAGTTTCGTCATCTTATCGTGGCCCACTTCCATCACGGCCTGCGGGGCGCGGCGGCGGATCGCGATGCGGAGTTTGTCCGACGGTTTGCGCTGAAAAACAAAACTCCCTGCGTCGTTGCCCGAGGCCAAACACGTGCCCGGGCCAAAAAACACCGCGAGACAATCGAGGAGGCCGCCCGGATGCTGCGGCGATCTTTCTTCGCCCGCACAGCGAGGAAATACCAAGCGCCGCGTATTTTTCTCGCCCACCACGGCGGCGATGTCGCCGAGACGCTCTTGTTTCATCTCGCCCGCGGCAGCGGACCGGCCGGTTTGGCCAGTTTGCGGCTTGCTGCGCAGCTCGAGGGCGCACCTACAACCCTCATCCGTCCTTTGATTGGCTTCACCCGTGCCGAGATCGAGATCTATGCCGCAGCGCGGAAACTCGATTTTTGCGAGGATGAAACCAACCGTTCGCGCGCGCACACCCGCAACCGTCTGCGCCACGATGTGATGCCGGTGCTGTCCAAAGCGATCGGCTTTGATTCCATTCCTGCCTTGGCCCGGGCGGCAGAAATCCTCGCCGCCGAAAATGATTGGATCGAAGAATTGGTCGCCGATGACGCACGCGCTGTCGAATTGGACACGCGCCCTTTCCGCGCGATGCCACTGGCCCGACAACGCCGCCTCCTGCGGGCCTGGCTGCGGCTCCAGGCAAAAATCGAGCCGGATTTCGCCACAGTCGAACGTGCCCGCCATATGGCTCTCTCCACCACCGGTCCCGCCAAAATGAATCTTCCGCAGGGACTCCACGTGCGACGCCGGGCCGGAAAAATATTCATTCAGCAACCGAGCTGAACCAAGGTTCTGCTTGCCGTTGCGCTGCTTTTGTGAAAAACAGCCCCGTTTGCGTCGTGTGCCCCACCCTGCCGCGGCCGAGCATTGAACCATGGCCAATACTATTCTCGTCGGCGCCCAGTGGGGCGATGAAGGCAAAGGAAAAATCATCGATTACATGACCGATGAGGCGGATATCGTCGTCCGTAGCCAAGGCGGCAACAACGCCGGTCACACCATCGTCCACGGCAAGAAAAAATTCGTCCTGCATCTCATTCCCAGCGGCATCCTGCGCCGCGGCAAGACCTGCGTGATCGGCAACGGCGTGGTCGTTGATCCGCTCGCCCTCGTCACCGAGATCAACGGCCTGGACAAGCAAGGCGTCAAAGTGGGAAAAAACCTCCTCCTGAGCGACTGCGCGCACTTGGTCATGCCATGGCACAGGGCACTCGATGAGATCCGCGAGCAGCGCAAAGGAAAAAACAAAATCGGCACGACCAAACGCGGCATCGGCCCCGCCTATGGCGACAAAGCCGCCCGCACCGGACTGCGCGTGGGCGACCTGCTCGACGACAAAATTTTCGCCGCCAAACTCAAGCTACGGTTGCGCGAGAACAACGCCGTGCTGCGTTCCATCGGGGGCAAATCCATTGCTTACGAAACTTCGCTCAAACATTACCTCGCCGCCGCCAAAGTCCTGCGCCCGTTCATCACCAATACCGTGGTCTATCTCCACGATGCCATGACGCGGGGCCAGCGCCTGCTTTTCGAAGGCGCACAAGGAACCTACCTCGACCTCGATCACGGCACCTATCCTTTCGTCACCAGCTCGAACACCACCGCCGGCGGCGCTTGCACCGGTTCGGGCGTCCCGCCGCACCGCATGGACACCGTCGTCGGTGTGATGAAAGCCTACACCACTCGCGTGGGAGAAGGCCCCTTCCCGACCGAGGACGAGCAGATCTCCGACCTTCTCCATGCGATGGGCCGGGAATACGGCGCCACCACCGGCCGCGCCCGCCGCTGCGGCTGGTTCGACGCTGTGGCCACCCGCTATGCGGCGATGATCAACGGCATCGACACCCTGGCGATCACCAACCTCGATGGCCTCGACAACATTCCCGTCATCCGTGTTTGCACCGCTTACCGTCTTGACGGCAAAAAGATCAGCCACCCCCCCACTGACACTGATGCTTGGAGCCGCTGCCGTCCCGTTTACACCGAATTTCCCGGCTGGATGAAGTCAACGTCCGGAGCGCGCAAATTTTCCGACCTTCCCCCCGCGGCACGCCGTTACGTCCACGCGCTGGCGGAATTGACCGGCGCACGTCTCGGCATTGTCAGCGTCGGTGCCGCGCACGACGAGACGATCCGCTTGTGAGCAGCCCGGCTGGAGTTTCCGCGGACAAAATTCCCCGGCACATCGCCGTCATCATGGATGGCAACGGGCGCTGGGCCCGCGAACGCGGCTTGCCCCGCATCGAAGGACACCGCCGCGGGTCCGAGGCCGTGCGCGCCTGCACGGCCGGCTGCATCGAAGCCGGAGTCAGCCACTTGACGCTTTACGCCTTCAGCAAGGAAAACTGGCAACGGCCGGCCGATGAGGTCAAAGCGTTGATGAATCTCCTCGATCGCTTCCTTGCCGAGCGCAGCGCAGAAATCATGGAACGCAACATCCGCCTGCAAGCCATCGGACATCTGCAGGATCTGCCGGATAAAGTCCGCCGACGGCTCGACGATGCCATCACCCGCTCGCAGGGCAATACCGCCCTCACCCTCACGCTCGCTCTCAGCTACGGCTCGCGCACCGAGATCACCGATGCCGTGCGTGCGATCGCCAGCGACGTCCGCGCCGGCTCGCTGGAGCCGGACGCCATCGACGAAAAGAGCGTCTCTTCCCGGCTTTACACCGCAAGCCAGCCTGATCCGGATCTCCTCATCCGCACCTCGGGAGAAATGCGTCTCTCGAACTTCCTCTTGTGGCAACTCAGCTACACCGAAATTGTCGTGACGCCGAAACTCTGGCCCGATTTCACCAAGGAAGACCTTTTCGCCGCGATCCGGGATTATGCTGGACGGCACCGGCGTTTCGGCGGCATTTGACCATCTGCACCATGCCCGACAAACAGACCATCCTTGTGGCCGATCCCGATCCGGACTTCCTCGATTGGGCGCAGCATCAACTCGGGGCCAACGACGTGACCGTCATCACCGCGGATAATGCCGAGGACGCCTTCAAGCTTTTCTGCGCGGAAAACCCCCTCTTGGTCATCACGGAAATGCGGCTCGGCACACACAGCGGCCTCGAGTTGCTCGCCCGCCTGCGCAAACGCGATCCGAACGCTCTCGTCGTCATCACCGGCGCACTCGGCACCACGCAAAGCGTCATCGAGTCGATGCGCCTTGGTGCGTTCGATTTCGTCCGCAAAGAACAGCTCCCCTTCAATCTTAAAATCGTCGTTGATTCGGCCCTCAAAGCCGCCGCCGAAATGCGCCAGGCCCGCGCTTTCGAGCCCAGCCTGACCGTCGAGCAGCACCAAGACAGCATTGTCGGCAGTTCGGCGGCCATGCAGGAGGTTTTCAAAATGATCGGCCGCATTTCGAACAGCGATGCCGCGGTCATGATCACCGGCGAAAGCGGCTCGGGCAAAGAGCTCGTCGCCCGCGCCATCCACCAATACAGCGCTCGACACGACCGCCCCTTTCTCGCCATCAACTGCGCCGCCATCCCCGAGAATCTTCTCGAGAGCGAACTCTTCGGGCACGAAAAAGGCTCGTTCACCGGCGCCAGCGCGCAACGGATCGGCCGCTTCGAGCAGTGCGACGGCGGCACGCTTTTCTTGGATGAAATCGGAGACATGCCCCTCGCTATCCAGAGCAAATTGCTCCGCGTCTTGCAGGACGGCACTTTCTCCCGCGTCGGCGGCAACCAGACAATCACGACCGACGTGCGCATTGTCGCTGCCACCAACAAAAACCTCGAAACCGAGGTGGCGGAGAAAAAATTTCGCGAGGACCTTTTTTACCGTCTCAACGTCGTCCGGCTCCACCTTCCGCCGCTGCGCAACCGCAAAGAGGACATCCCGCTGCTGGCCGAATACTTTCTCAAGCGCGTGGCCGCCCGCAAACTCAAGCCCCAGTTGCAACTCAGCAAGGAAGCGATCGAAGTCCTCCAGAGCCATCCTTGGCCGGGCAATGTGCGCGAACTGGAAAACACCATTCAACGCGCCGCGGTGCTGGCTACCTCCGACGTGCTTTTGCCGAAGGATCTACCGCTCGGACACAACCCCGCGACCAAAGCAAAAGAGATGGAAAATGCGGCCGGAGACGCTCCGCGAAGCCTCGATGAGGCCGTGGCTTTGCTCTTCGAGGCCGCCTCGGGCCAGCCCGGGCTTGAGTTGTTGCCATGGCTGGAAACGGAATTCACCCGCCGTGCCATGGAGTCCACCAAACAGAATCAAGTGCGCGCGGCCAAACTCCTCGGCATCACCCGGGCCACTCTGCGCAAACGTCTGGAACATCTGCGCTCCGAGGAAAAGTGAAAACGTCCATGCGCGAGTGGTTGTTGGTGCAAGGCACCTGGCAAACCGGCGCCTCTCTCCCTGTGACCGATCGTGCCGTACGTTACGGCATGTCGGTTTTCGAAACCATCGGCGTGCGCGAGGGAGTTCAGCTCTTTCGCGCAGAGCATCTGGCCCTGCTGCAAGAAAATGCGCGCAGCCTCTACGGCTTGGATCCCTCTATGCCAGACCTGCCGGAACTCGCGCCATCGGATTCCGGCGTCCTTCGCATTTACATCACCGCAGGCGACGGATCGCCGGCCGAACCCGTGAAAGATCCGCGCGTCTTTGCGATCTTCGAAAACTTGGCCGGGGCACCATTACCCGACTCGCAAAAGGCTTATCTTTACCCCGAACCTGTGACACCGTTTGCCCGCGGCCGTAAAACCGGCAACTACTGGGCGCAGTGCGCCGCCCAAGCCGCCGCCGCTGCCGTCGGTTTCGACCACGCCCTCATCTCGAACAAGGACGGTCTTCTGCTCTCCGCCGCCTTTGGGAATATCTTTTTCGTGATGGACTCCGATCTCTGCACGCCTGCCCTCACGCTGGATGTCCGCCCCGGCGTGCTCCGCTCGTGGGTCATGCGGCACCACCACGTTCATGAAATTGAATTTCCCTCATGTCACCTTGACGAGGCCGAGGAAATTTTCATGACGAACAGCCGTCTTGGCATCATGCCTCTTCAACTTGGATCCATCGCGCCCGGCTCCCTCGGGCTCTCCTTGCGCGACACTTGCCGTCGGGAAAAACTGATCCCGTGAACAACAAACTCCTGTCCGTCGGCGATGACAGTCCCGCCGCGCGACAATGGCTTGCCGCCATTCAATCCGGCCGATCCGCCGTGGCCGGCGGTGTGGCGGCTCCGGCCCAGCCATTTTTGGCTGCATGGCTGGCCTGCCAATGCGCAAAACCGGTCTGCGTCGTTTGCCCGGATGTCAAACGGCAGGAGGAATTTTTCCACGACCTGCTGTTCTGTGAGCCCCGGGCCCTGCTGGTGCCCGAACTCGAGCTCGCCGTCACGGGGATCGGAGCTCCGGATGCGGAACTAGCTGCCGCCCGTTTGGCTGCCTTGCGCGAACTGTCCACCGGCCACGCACCGCTGATTGTTCTCACCGCCGACGGGCTCGATCATCCCGCACCGTCGCCGCAAAAATTGGAACAGCGCATCCTGCGCCTCGAGCGCGGCCAATCGCTGCCGATCGACGTTTTGGCCGAGCAGTTGGAGAAAGC
>JBILDG010000202.1:0-3996 GCA_044352715.1 Chthoniobacterales bacterium
AAAGCGACCTATCTACGGCTGCGCCTCCGGTTCCCAAGCAGAAGGTTGCCCTCTTTGTCGACGGATGGTTGATGGCATTTGCTTCCCGGTAAACGGTGCCCCCCTTTGGGGCTACCTTCGATAGTCTTCCGCGTCTGTTCCCACGAACTTGGTTCTGGCGCGGCTGCCCCAAGGGCTATACCCGTCCCAAAACCAACCGCGCATCCTGGGATAAAAAGCGCGAGCACAAAATGGCTCGCGATAGGCGCGTCACGCGCCAACTCCGCCGGCAGGGATGGAAAGTCGTCCGCATCTGGCAATTGCCTTCGGCTGTCTACGCTGCGCTCCGGCTCTCCTGTTCCGGAATAAGTCCCCCCAAAGCTGCCTCAACCGAACCCGCCGCGTGCTCCAACCCAACATCTGACACTCCAACATTCTTAAGAATGTTGGAGTGTTTTCATCCTGAAAGACTGCGGCCAACGCGGGACGACTCCGCGTTTGCGATCCTGGCATCGCCGCGCTATTCTCCTCTCCATGAGCACGCTGGCTGAAATCGAAGAAGCAATTGAAAAGTTGCCGAACGAGCAGCTTTTTCAACTGACCGACTGGATCTCGGAGCGCTTTTCCGACGCATGGGATCGTCAGATTGAGCAGGATATTGTCGCGGGTAAACTTGACGACTTGGCCGCGGAAGCGATCGCCGAGCATCGTGCCGGGCAGAGCCTTCCCCTGCCGGACGATGAAGAGTAAGGCCACCCATAAGTTCTGGAAAAATTTCAGGCAACTGCCGGGGCCAATTCAGAGGCTGGCCGCCAAGCAATACAAACTGTGGGCAAAAGATCCCGGGCACCCTTCGCTGCAATTCAAGAAAGTGCAGAACTAATGGTCTTGCCGCGTCACGGATTCTTATCGCGCGCTCGCCGTGATCGATGCTGATACCGCGCTCTGGTTCTGGATCGGCTCACACACCGAGTATGAGCGACTGATCAAGCGGCGCTGAATTCGCCCAGAAAACCTCCGCCAACTCGGCTGATCCTTTCACTCAAGCCTCAAACTCAAGTTTCCTCCCTCTCCGTTCCACTCCCCCGTCCGCCTACCTCAATCGAATCCGCCGCACGCTCCATTCTCCGCGCTCACACAAAACCTCGACATGCCCGGACCTGAGCTTTTGTGAGAGCCCTCCGCACCGCCCCACTCCCGCCGCACTTCGTTGCCTTTTGTTCAAGTTCCTCCGCCCCGAATCCGCGTTTGCGATACGGGCTCGCTCGCGCTATTATTTTGCCGTGAGTACGATCACCGCCATCTTGGATCCGGATGTAGACGGAACACTGCATCTGCCGCTTCCTGCCGACATGCGCTCATCCAAAGTTAAGGTAACCGCAACACTTGAGAGCGTCGGTTCGCGCCCCTCTCAATCGCAAACCCTCGAGGCTCTGCGAGCGCTTTCGCGCCTTGGGACGTTCGCGGGGATCAAAGATCCCGTGGCATGGCAGCAAGAAGTGCGCGAGGATCGCCGGAGCGGATCAAGCAGCTGAACATGCTGCTCGATAGCAACATCGTTATCTACGCGTCGAACGGCACGTCGCCGAAGGCAACAGAAGTAGCAACAGAGCCAGGCCACGCGGTGGCGAGCATCACGTTGATCGAAGTCTACGGTTGCAAAGATTTGGCTCCCGAGGAGCGGCAAGCGCTCGACACGGTCTTCGCCAATTTCACCGTCTACAATCTCGACCGAGAAATAATCGACAAGGCGATACAGCTTCGCCAAGAGGGGAGAATGAAGTTGGGCGATTCGATCATCGCCGCCACCGCGCTTTGCCACCGTTTGCGCTTGGCAACGAACAACACGGCGGATTTCACCGGCATATCCGGACTTGAGTTATTCAATCCGATGCTCTCCTGACGCCAATCAGGGCATCCGCGAAACCCCGACATGTCCGGCAAAGGCAAAAGGGGTCAGGCCTATAATTTGAATCTAGCGGTCTCTGACCTTCTGGTGCCTGACGGCATAGGCAATTGGCACATCAGCCCCAAGTGCTACACCCGCCAACTCTTCGTTCACCATATCTGTGGATCTTTCTACTCAAGCCTCAAACTCAAGTGTCCGCCCTATTAGTCACCATCTCTCCAAAAATCTCCCGCTGCCTCAAGGTCTCGAGCTACTCGAATAGACGCTGCACAAATAGCATAACTTTTATGCTATTTGTGCGGGATGCTTTGGGCTATGGTTCGGGCGAATCGATGCCACAGGACGCCAAACGTAGTGACAGCCAGGCTCAGCTCTTTGCCATAGCAGAGGGGCAGTGCGGATTTTTCACGGCTAAACAAGCGGAGGTGGCCGGCTTCCAGCGCCGCAACCATCCTTACCATGTCCGCGCAGGGAATTGGGTTCGTGAGGGGCGCGGCATCTTCCGACTGAAGCAGTTCCCCGTTGCGGAGGAGGCAGACCTCGTTCTGTGGTCCTTTTGGTCGCGAGATCGCTCGGATCGCCCCACCGGCGTTTACTCCCACGAAACGGCGCTGAGGATTTACGATCTTTCCGACGTCATGCCCGCGAAGCTCCACATGACGGTTCCACGGAGTTTCCGCCGAAACGCACCGCTTCCCAACGTGCTGGTGCTGCACCGGGCGAACCTCCAACCGACCGAGGTGGAAGAAAGACAGGGCTACAGGGTCACGCGGCCGATCAAGACGCTGATCGATCTCACCCGGGCGCAAACGCTTCCGGAGGAAACACTCCGCAGTGCATTTGCCGAGGCTTCGCAAAAAGGTTTGATCACCCAGACTGAAATCGTCCAGCACCAGTCTGCGCTTTCCGGCGTGATCGATTCGCCGCGACGATGAAACCTCCACGCCAATACGCATCGGCTGCAGCGTTTCGTGCCGCGCTCGAGGCAAGGCTTCAAACGATCGCCAAAGCCGAGGGCATCGATCTGCAGCGTTTGCGCAGGCAAATTTCCTTCGACCGGCTGCTGGTCAGACTTTTCGCCGACAAGAACGCGCCATGGCTGCTCAAAGGCGGTTACGCGATGGAACTGCGTCTGCAGAGAGCACGCACCACAAAGGACATCGACTTGACCGTCGCTGCCGGGGTGGAAGGAGGACAAGCCAGGTTGCTCGCCCTGCTGCAGGACAGCGCGTCGGTCATGATCGACAACGACTTCTTTCGTTTCACCATCGGAGCTTCGATCATGGACCTAGAAGGTGCACCGGAGGGCGGAGCCAGACATCCGGTCACTGCCTCCCTGGCCGGAAGGGGGTTTACCAAGTTTCATTTGGACGTGGGGCTCGGGGACGAAGTCGTGCCACCGATCGAACACATCAGTTCCCGCGACTGGCTTGATTTTGCGGGGATTGCGCCCGCGGTTTGCCCGGCAATCTCCCGGGAACAGCAATTCGCCGAAAAGCTCCATGCTTTCACCAAGCCCCGCGACGCCGGACCCAACAGCAGAGTGAAAGACCTTGTCGACATGGCGCTGCTCATCCAGATGGCGCGCATCGATCGGTCAAAGCTTGAAGAGGCGGTGCGCCTGACTTTCGTCCGCCGCGGCACGCACGATCTGCCGTTCGAACTGCTTCAACCTCCCGACACGTGGCAAACTCCGTATCGACGACTCGCCAAGGAGTGCGGGCTGACTTGGTCGATGGCAGAAAGCGTTCAGGCCGTAGCCGAACTCCTCCGAAGCGCGCGGTAATGTCTGGCACCCATTGTTGTGGCAAACCGTCCACATCTTGACTTTTGACATTACGCCGCTTGGCCGCAGATGCAGCTGGCACCACTGCCCCAAGTGCTACACCCGCCCGCCCTTCGTTCACCATATTCGCGGATCTTTCTACTCAAGCCTCAAACTCAAGTTTCCGCCCTCTCCGTTCCTCTCCCCCCCAACCTGCCTCATCCGCATCCTCCGCGCGCTTACGTTCTTTTAGAGGGCCATACGTTTCCATACACCCCGCGTCCCCTTGGCTGATATTCCAACATTCTTAAGAATGTTGGAATGTTTTCATCCTGAAAGACTG
>JBILDG010000203.1:0-3995 GCA_044352715.1 Chthoniobacterales bacterium
CGGCCGCACAGGTAATCACACACCATGTCGGTCTCGGCCAGATCATAGACGACCAGAAAGTGACCGCATCCGCCATCCGCTGCACGGGCCCGCGAACTGGTGGCACGGGTTTCCTCGTGGTCCGCTTTGCCGTGGATGATCGAGGTCACGCCGTCGTTCGCGTATTGCCGGACGCGTTTCCAAACGCTCATCACATCCCCGCAGGTGGTATCAACGATGCGACAACCGCGGGCTTTGATGCGTTCCTGCACCGAGGCCTCGGCGCCGAAGGCGGGCAGGATCACCACGTCATCCGGACCGAGTTGCTCGATCTCCTCGACGGTTCCCCGACCGCGCAAAGTCTGGATCCCCATCGACGACAACTGCGCGTTGACGTCCGGGTTGTGGATGATTTCGCCGATCAGGTAGATGTTTTGTCCGGCAAAAACTTTCCGCGCTGCATAAGCCAGATCGATCGCTCGCTCGACACCATAGCAGAAGCCGAACTGCTTGGCCAATCGCACGGTAACGTCGCCGAATTTCACCACTCCGCCGGCAGCGCGCAGTCGCTCGACGACCGGGCTGTGGTAGTGTGATTCGACTTGCGCCTGCACGGCTTCCATCACTTCCGGAGTGCGGAGGTTGACGCGGGCAGGTTGGGCGGCGGGCGCGGACATGCGCAGTCAATGTAGCCGCCGGAATCCCGAGTTCCAGTGGGAAGATGCACCGTCCTTGCATCCTCGCCGCGGCGGCTTATCGTTTTCCCACCAAAATGGATCGCGAAAGTTTTTTTTACGCTTTGGAAAACACCAAGACCCACGTCGAGCCGTCGGGACTGATCGAGACGTTCGGTTCGACGGTCTTTGATTTCGTGCTGATCAGCGAATTGATGGACGAGGTCAATCGTGTCCGCTTGCGCCGCGGCACCCTGCAGGCCGAGCGTCCGCGCATCGTCGCCCCGCACCACTTCGCCAGGATCATGCTCGACGGCTTCGGCGAAAAAGCCCGCGAGTTTGCCGACTGGCTCGAGCATCACGGCGACGACATGAAGTTCCTCCGCTACGGATTCCAATTCACCAAAAGCAATCTGCGCGAGGAGATTGTCAGCGGGGAATTGCCGCAAATCGTCGATCAAGCTGTGCGTGACGCGAAAGGCGGCGGCGGCAGCCGGCAGGCCGTGATCGAGAGCGTAGATGACGCATGGGAAGTCTCCCTGCTCAAGTTGGCCGTGGAAACGGCCCAGCGATCGGCTGGTGCGAATGTGGATGAATGGAAAAAACGCGGTTTGATCTGACAGTTCACCGGTTCATAGTTGATCGTGAAAGCGACGCACTATGACCAAGCCGCATAAAATCATCGCCGCACTCGTCGGAATCGTCGTTATCGGCGCGGCAGGCTGGGCCATTTACCAGCTCTATGTTCACCCGCAACTGGCGTTGCGCGCCGAACAGCGGCGGTTGGAACGCGAAGCCGCCAAGTTGGCCGAAACACCAACCGATCCGAGCGAAGCCGCCTTCTACGCCGCCTCTGAGCAAGCTCGTGCTGCAGGGCCGACGTCAGCACGGCAAATCTGGAGGCAATTTTTGGAGAATTACCCGGATTCCCCGCGCGCCGGGGAGGCGCGGGCCGCGCTTAGCCCGCTCAACCTCGCCGCATTGTTTTCTCCCGAGCCGACCGAAAACAAAATCACCCATGTGGTTGCCAAAGGTGATTCGCTTTACAAGATCGCGCGTCAAAACGGTGTGACCATCGATCTGCTCGCGCGGGCGAACAATCTGCAAGGCACGATGCTGCAGATCGGGCAAGAGCTGGTCGTCCCGAAAACCGACATTGCGCTCATTGTCGATCGCCCGGCGATGAAGCTGCGCCTCGACGACCACGGCGCCTTCCTCTGCGAATTCCCGCTCTTGTCCGCAAGCCTGCCCGCCTTGCCCGAGAGTATCGCCGGACAAAGCACCGTAGTCGACACGCTGGTCGAAGCAGATGGCAAGCGGGTCACCTACGGTCAAAAAAATTACAATGAAGGGCGGCGCATGATCATTCTTTCGCCACCGGGCGAAATGATCAGCGGCGCACCGGCCGAGTCCACGGCGAACCAGATGCCCGCTGGTCTCGTTGTCAAGGATGCTGACATGGCCGAGATTTTTGTGCTCCTCAGGCGCGGCGTTCCAGTCACAATAAAGTGACATGAAAGTCCAACCGCTGGATTTTGAAAAACCGATTGCCGAACTCGAGGACCAGCTCGAAACCCTGCGCGACAAAGCCAACGGTCAGGATCTTGGCGTCGACTCCGAGGTGCGTAAAATCGAGGAAAAGATTTCGGCGATGCGCCGCGAAATTTACGAAAACCTCACCGCGTGGCAACGCGTGCAGATCGCCCGGCACACCGCCCGTCCTTTCGCGCTGGATTATCTCGGACTTTGCTTCACCGATTTCACGGAACTACACGGCGACCGGCTGTTCGGCGATGACGCCTCGATGCCCTGCGGACTGGCCAAGATTGATGGACGCCCGGTCGCGGTCGTGAGCAACCAGAAAGGCCGCAACACCAAGGAAAACATTCTCCGCAACTTCGGCAGCGCCCACCCGGAAGGTTACCGTAAAGCCATGCGCGTGATGCGCATGGCGGAAAAATTCGGCCTGCCCATTGTCGCCTTGGTGGACACCCCGGGAGCCTTTCCCGGCATCGGAGCCGAGGAGCGCCACATCGCCGAATCCATCGCCGTGAACTTGCGCGAAATGATGTTGCTGAAAACTCCCATTGTCGCCGTGATCATCGGCGAAGGTGGTTCGGGCGGCGCTTTGGGCATCGGCGTTGCCGATCACGTGCTGATCATGGAGAACGCCTATTACTCGGTGATCAGTCCGGAAGGTTGTGCCGCCATTCTCTGGAAGCATCGCAGCCATGCCCCGGAAGCGGCCGAGGCGCTCAAGCTCACGGCCAACCATCTCAAAGAACTCGGCGTGGTGGACGGGATCGTGCCGGAGCCGCAGGGTGGCGCCCATCACGACCATGCGGCGGCGGCGGGCATGTTACGCAAATCGATCGTCGACAGCCTCGACACGCTCGCCGCCCTACCGACGGCCAAACTGCTCTCCGCGCGCTACGACAAATTCCGCGCCATGGGCGTCTTCAGCGGGGAATAAGCAAACCTCTGCTCGCGCTGTCAGGGCCGCGATGTCCCCGACGCGAATAACCCTCTGGTGGACGCGGCGGGTCCGGAGGCCCCGCACTGCCCTCGAGGAAATTAGAAAATTTTCTACGGCTTCCCTCGGCTCCGCCACACCTCAAGGCTCGAGCAAGCTTCCCGGGCCGAGTGCTTGGAGCTCAGTTTTACGCCCCAACGGATGCTCAGCAGGCGTGAAGGGAACGGTCAAAACTTCCCCATTCCGGACGATGCGCACATCGACCGGTTCTCCAGCCGTGAGAAAAAATGATGCATCCAACGCATCCTCGGGTTCCCGCACCGCAATATCTCCGACCTGCAAAATCACGTCGCCGGGACGAAACGATGAAGCCGCCGGACCCGTCGGGTCGACAACATCCACCGCCATGCGCGAACCTTCCACAGCCGCCGGGATTTCCTGCACGGTGACACCGGCCCAACCGTGCCGCACATCACCATAGCGGGCGTAGTCCGTGCGGACTTTTTCCGCGGCGCGGATCGGCAACACGTAGCATCCGGCACCCTGTTCAAAGCCGCTGACCAACACGCCGACTACTTTTCCATTCATATCGAGGACGGGGCTCCCCCCCTGTCCGCGCTGGACAGGAATATTCGCTCGAATGTGCGTGGTGGTGAAGAAAGCGCCCTTCGACTTGCGGTCGAAACCGCCGATCAAACCAAAACTCGGGGACACCTCGTGGTCATAGGGAAACCCGACCACGACAAGGGGTGCCGCTGTTTTGAGCTTCAGGCAATCGCCCCAAGCCGGGAAAGGCGTGGATTCGTCCAAGTCCACCTTGATCAAGGCAATGCCGCTGCGATTGTCTTTGGTCAAAACGCGGGCCGGCA
>JBILDG010000204.1:0-3986 GCA_044352715.1 Chthoniobacterales bacterium
AGCAGAAGAAATATGGTCCAGCCGAACAAATCATCGCGCCCGGCCCGGATGGTGTGGATGGGTTTTTTGCTAAGCATGGCGGTGGATGAGGCTGGCTGGCATTGAGTCGTTGCGGAAACGCATGTATGAAGACGCAGTGTCTCTAAACCACCGAGCGCGGCAAAGTCAAACGGCGGGGGTGTGCTGTGGGTAAAATCCGGGTGCTGCCGGAGGTCGTGGCCAGCCAGGTTGCCGCCGGCGAGGTCGTCGAGCGTCCCGCCTCGGTCATCAAGGAACTCATGGAAAACAGTCTCGATGCCGGCGCCCGGCAAATCGAGGTCGAGGTGCGCGGGGCGGGGACGAGTTTGTTGCGCGTGACCGATGACGGTGCGGGCATGGATCGTGAGGATGCGCTCATGGCCTTGGAGCGGCATGCCACGAGCAAAATCGGCACGGCGGCCGATCTCGCGGCGGTTCTGACGATGGGTTTCCGCGGTGAAGCGTTGCCCAGCATCGCCAGCGTGTCGGAGTTTTCTCTGCGGACCAAAACCGCCGACGCGCCTGCCGGCACCGAGGCGGTGGTGCGCGGGGGCAAGCTCGTGGCCGTGCGCGATGTTGGTTGCTCCACCGGCACGACGATCGAGGTCAAATCGCTTTTCTTCAACGTGCCCGCGCGCCGCAAGTTCCTCCGCAGTTCGGCCACGGAAATCTCCCATCTGGACCGCGCGGTGGAGACCGTCGCCTTGGCTTTCCCGTCTGTTGCTTGGCATTACTTGCGTGACGGTCGCACGGTCTGGCGCTTGACCTCCGTTCCCTCGGCCGAGGCCCGGGTGGCCGAGCTTTACGGGGTCGAAGCACGACGCGAATTGCTGGAAATTTCCGAGGCCGAGGCCGACGGCATCCGCGTGGCCGGCTTGGTCTCGCGTCCGGGAGTGACGCGCGCCGACCGATCACGGCAGTTTTTCTTCATCAACGGCCGCGCGGTCGAGAGCGGCTTCCTTGCGGCTGGCATCCGCGAGGCCTACCGGCAAATGCTCGAGCCGGGGCGTCATCCCTCGGTCTTTCTTTATCTCGCGATGGATCCCCGGGCGGTCGATTGCAATGTGCACCCGGCCAAAAGGGAGGTGCGCTTCCGCAATGGTGCGATGGTGCGGGAGGCGGTGCGGAGAGCCGTCGAAGGAGCCCTGCGGGAGGCGCGGGCCGAGTGGTTGCGTCCTGCGCGGCCGCACATCGTCTCGCGGATCGAAACACCCGGCGAGGTCACGGTGGTCTCGCGCCCCGCGGTGTCGGCCGGACATCAGCCCGAGCTGCCCCGGGCCTCCGCCCCTGAGGCGCGGCCCGCCGAGATGGTGGTGCCTCCGTCGCCTCCTCCTTTATCATCCTCCTCGGCACCTCGCTCCGGCATCGGGGAATTTCGCCTCATTGGTCCTCTTTCGCGCCGCTATCTGCTCCTCGAGGGCGCGGAAGGGTTGGTCATGCTGGATCAGCGGGCCGCCCGCCAGCGCATCTTGTTCGAGCGCTTGCAAAGCGGGGTGGACGGCGGCGCGGTGGCTTCGCAACGCCTGCTCTCGCCGGAGGTGCTCGAGCTCGGACCGCGCGAGCACGAGGTCGTGGCGGCGAATCTGCCCGTGTTGGTTTCGTCGGGTTTTGCCGTCGAGATTTTCGGCGGACGCTCGCTCAAGGTCGAGGCCTTGCCCGACTTTCTGGCCGGTCGCGATCCGCGTCGCGTGTTGGAGGATTTCGCCGCGGAGTGTCTCGAGGGTTCGGCCTCGCGGGCGCGGGGAGCGCTGGCTGATGATGCGGTGCGCCGCGCCGTGGCGCGCCTGGCCATGGAGCCCGAAGGCGTCACCGACGAGCGTGAACAGCGCGCTCTCGTTACCCAGCTTCTTAACTGCGAGTTGCCGTATTGCGATCCGGAGGGGCGCCCCGTCATGCTGCAGTTTTCGTGGCGCGAGTTGGACCGAAAGTTCGGCCGCGGTTGAGGACTTGTCCGCTGCCTTGCGCCGATGGACGTTTCCCTCTTAGATAAAGCTCATGGCCGAACTGCGCATTGAGCCGGCAACGCTGGAAGATCTTCCGCTGATGGCGGAGCTTCTCGCCGACCTCTTCCAGCACGAGCCGGAATTCCGGGCCGACCAAATCAAGCAAATCCGCGGTCTGCGGCTCATCCTCGAGCAGCCCAACCGCGGCCGCATTTTTGTGCTCCGCAACAACATGCGCATCATCGGGATGATCAATCTCCTTTTCACCATCAGCACGGCCGAAGGGGGATTTGTCGTGCTGCTGGAAGATCTGATTGTCCATGCCGAGCATCGCGGGCAGGGACATGGCACCAGCCTGCTCGAGCATGCCATCGAATTTGCCCGGGGAAAAAATTTCCTGCGCATCACTCTGCTCACGCACCGCAACGATCCCCGGGTGGTTGAGTTTTACCGTCGGCATGGTTTTGTCGCCTCCGAGATGATGCCGATGCGCCTGCTCCTCGCCCCGGGCGGCGCGGTCTCGTGAACTCCGGCGTGCGCACCGCCTTCGTCCTCTGCGCGGGGTGGGGTCAGCGCTTGCAACCGCTGACCAACCACATCCCCAAGCCGCTCGTCCCGATCTGCGGCGTGCCGCTGTGCGAATTTGCCCTCGCGCGCATCGCCGCGCTCGGGGTCGAGAGGATTGTCATCAACACGCACCGCCTTGCGGGCGAGTTTGTTCGTCTTTTTCCCGAATACCCTCAGCCCTCGCGTTACGCGGGTATTCCGGTGTTTTTCCGCCATGAGCCGGAGCTGCTCGAAACCGCGGGCGGATTGAAAAATGTCGAGGATCTCCTGCTTGACGGCCCTGTCCTCGTGCACAACGGCGACATCCTGGCCGGGCTGGATTTGGCCGCGCTTGTCGAGGCGCACCGCTCCGGCGGCGCACTTAGCACGCTGGCCTTGCGTTCTTCCGGCGGACCGCTGCAAGTCGGTTTTGCCGAGGGGTGTGTGACGGATATCCGCGGTGAACTCGGCTCGACCGCTCCGCGCTTTCTTTACACCGGCGTGTGCGTCGTGGCTCCCGAGTTGTTGGCAAAGATTCCGCCCGGCCGCCCGGTTTCCTTTGTTCCCGTGTGGCTTGAGGCCTTGCGGGCGGGTGAGAAAATCGCCGGCGTGGTGCTCGACCACGGCATCTGGCGCGACATCGGCAACGTGGAAGAGTATCTGCGCATCCACGCCGACCTCGCGGCAGGAACGGTCGCGCTCGACCCTCCCGCCAGTGCTTCGACCAGCTGGCCCGTTTGGCGTATGCCCGGCGCGCAAGTGGCGGAGGGTGCGGTGTTGAACGGTTGGAATTGGCTCGGTCCCGATTGTCGTATCGAGCCGGGGGCGCGTGTGGAAAACTCGGTTCTTCTCGCCGGATCTCGGGTCGAGGCGGGCGCACAAGTGAGCGGCTCCGTGGTGCGCGAGGGCATGATCGCCGACGGCACAATGCAAGACACCGTGGTATGAGCGACGGTATTTTTTCGTGGATCGAACAAGTTTATCCCGCGGCGGCGGGCGGAACTTGGACACCCATCAATCGTGGTGGATCCGACCGCCAATTCTGGCGCGGCGCCGGCGCAGCGGGTGGGTGTGTCGCGGTGTCCTATGGCACGGAGAAATCGGAGAATGCGTGTTATGCAGCTTGCGCGGAATTTCTCCAATCCGGCGGCGTCCGTGTTCCGCGCGTGTTGGCGCATGATGCGGAGCGGCGTTACTTGTTGCTCGAGGATGTCGGCGCGGAAGATTTGTGGACGCATCGCGGAGCGCCGTGGTCCGTGCGGCGCGGGCTCTACGTGCAGGCGCTCGAGCAGGTGGCGCGTTTGCATGCCGCCGATCTGCCAGCAGCCGAATCGGCCAAGGTGGTGCAGCTGCCGTTCGACGCCGCACTCTACCGTTGGGAACAGGATTACTTTTTCGATCACTTCCTCGGAAAAGAACATGCGGCGAACTTGCGTGCTGCGGTGCCGCTCGACGCGCAAGCGGCCGGTCTTGCCGAAC
>JBILDG010000205.1:0-3971 GCA_044352715.1 Chthoniobacterales bacterium
GCGGGATTGGGCGCGAAGAGCAGGAGCAGGACGAAGCTGCCGACGGCCACGGCGAAACGGCCCATGAGGCGCAACTGGGTCGAATCGTTGGCTTGACCGACCTCGGTGGCGAAATCCACGGGCCGGTGCATTGTGGCGAAGAACGCTTCCACCTGCTCCCGGTAATGGCTGGTGGTCTGACCCCAGAAGAGGCCCGAGAGCAGGAAGACGCCTGTTCCGGCGAGGAAAGTCCACAGCGTTTTCTCTCCGAGGGTCCACGGGGTCTCGGCGAGGAAGGCCATGGTCGACGGCACGAGCGTGGCGGCCATCGACGCGAGCGCTGCCCAGGGTGGCACGCGCCGGATGAAAAGGCACAGGAGCAGGGGGATGGACATAGGCACCACGATCAGAGGGCCCAAGGCAACGACGAATTCGAAGACGCCTGTGCCCTGCATCATCGAGAGTCGCAGCGCCAGGGCGATGACAGCGAGGCCGAAGGTGATGGTAACGATGCGGCCGGCCAGCACCTGGCCGGACTCACCGGGCATCTTCCAACCAAACCTGCGGCAAAGCGCAGGCAACAAATCGCGCACCGCCATGGCGGCGTTCCCGTTGAGCCCGGCGTCCATCGAGCTCATCGTCGCCGAAAACATGGCCACCACCATCATGCCGATCAGGCCGACGGGCAAAAGGTTGACCGAGGCCACGGCGAACGCCGCCTCGGCGGGTTTGGTCATGCCGGAGGCGAGCACCTCTTCGGCGAACAGAATGCGCGCCGCCATCGGCGGCACGAACCACATGAGCGAACCGAGAGCCATCAGCACCAGGAAGAGGGAGGCAGCGCGGCGCGCTTCGCGTCCGTCTTTCACTGCGAAATATTTCACGGCCTGCTGGGCTGAACACACCAGCGTGACCTGCACCACGAACATCGCCATGACCCATTCGAACGTGTAGGCGTTCAACGGGAAGTCGCCGGGGGCCTTGAAGAAACGGAAGTCGTGTCCGAGTCCCGCAGACTCGATCGCCGCGAGGAATCCGCCGATCCCGCCGAACTTCACCAGGCAGAGGACGGCGATGAGCAGGGTCATCGCCATCATGATCAGCCCCTGGACGAAGTCGGCGGCCATGACTGCCCATTTGCCCCCGGTCGTGGAATAAAAAAGAACCACCAGTCCGAGCACGGGGATGGTGAAGTGAATGGGCAGACCGAAGGATGTCGCGGTGAAGATGGCGAGGCCGAACAGCCAGACTGCGCCGGTGACGAGAAAAAGCAGCATGGCCAGCGCGGCATAGACTTGCTGGGTCACCGGTCCGAAGCGGGCGCGGATGACTTCGGGGAAAGTGGTGGCCCGCATCTGCCGGAACCACGGGGCGAGGAAGAGGACATGCACGAGCAGGCCGGCGCAGTTGGCCACGTAGATGATCAGGATGGTCCAGCCCGCCTCGAAGGAGGCGCCCCCGTTGCCGGTGAAGGTGAAGGCGCTGATCCCGGCCATGAACGAACTCATGCCCACGATCCACCAGGTGCCCTGGCTGCCGCCGCGGAAATAGTCGCCGGAGTTCTTGTTGAAATTCTTGAAGACCACCCCGACCACGAGCATGAGCACGAGGTAGGCGGCGATGACGCTGTATTCGATCCAGGGGTGGGCCATGGCGGGGGCGATGTATCCGGGGTGTGTTGATGATTTCCAACACATCTACTATCTCAGCCCGTGAGGCTCCGCAGCCGGAATGCGTGGCGTGCGCTTGAAAGTGGATTTACTCTAAATCAGTCCGCCGGCGCGGCCGGTTGCTCCCGCTCGCTGACGCGGAAATGCGCGTCTTCCTGTTCATCCACTCTAAAATGCCTTCCAACGCCGCCCCCGCAGCCCAGCCGTTGTAGCTGAACCAGAGGCTTGAGGGCGTGCCGTCGTCATACTTCTCGATCAGCAATCCGTCGCTGGGACAGAAGCGCTCGGTCAGCACACCATACGCGCCGTAGCCGCTGACTTCCGGATAGAGCTCCATGCACTTCATGGTCCACATCACGGCATCTTCGGCGCGGTCATGCCAGTAGCGGTCGTTGGTGGCCTCGGCCAGCCAGAGCAGTTCACCGGTGATGATCAGCGCCATCGGATGGGCGTGCGGATTCGAAACGGAGGTGATGGAGCCGCCGCAGGAGTTCCAGTCGGCTTCATGGAGCGGCGGGGCCGGAGGCCGGGTGCGATAGCCGTAGCGCCAGAGCATTTCGTAATTCGCGCTGTCCACGGCGGCCGCGAGCGCCGCCCTCGCGCCGGTCGCTTCATACAGGTGCCGGGCCAGTTTGATGAAGGCCAGGTTGCCCTCTTCGTCCACCGACTTCCACGTATCCATGGGTGTGCCGCGGCAGGAGAGTTCGCAAACAAACGCATGATAAAACGGCAGTGCTTGTTGCGCGGCCTGCAGATATTTATTCTGCCGATCCCACTGCCAGGCCAGTGCAGAGGCGGCGGCGAGCCAGCAACCGGCGAACCCGTTCCAATCGAGCACCTGCGGCCTGTCCACAGCGTAGGAAAAACCGAAATGCCCATCCTCGCGCTGCAAGGCGATGGCGGTATCGAGGGTGCCGAGTGCCGCTTGGATCCATGCAGGCGAGACCGGTTGCCCGGCCGCGCGACGCGCGAGTGCGCTTTTGATCAGATAATAGACCGCACTGCCCTGAGTGTAGGCACAGTGCATATCGCGGCAAAGCGGATAAAAGGTCCACCAGCCATTGACCCGGTTGAAGGGCGGCATGCCGTTAATCCACGGACGGGACAAATCGAACAGCCAGCCGCTCTCCGGATTGCGGGAAGCGGCAATGGCATCGAGCAACTTTTGCCCCGAGCCGTTTTCAGGGAAAAATTCCTCCGGCAGATTGAGCTGCTGTTCCGCCCGGATAAACGGGAAGGCCAGCACGCCGCCGCCGGTCCAGCCGATCTCCAACAGCGGCCGCCACGGCATCAGACCGATGTCGTCGCCTCGCCGGAGGTCTTCGTTGGAATAGGTCCGCCGCGCCTCGGAATCAGCCTGCACGAACACGTCGGGAAACGCACGGCGGGCCTGATGCGGCGCACTCTGGTTTGAGTAGGTCTTCCACTCCGGCACGTAATTGATTTTGACGAAGGCCTCCACCAAGGCGTGCGCGGCGGTTTCGGGCTTCTTCTTTGGGACAGGGCATTCCCGGCGCAGTTCATACTCCCTGCGGATCGCCGTATGGATCACACGCCGGTCACCTTCAAATTGATAGATGCGTCCCTGGCCAACGGCCCTGCGGGTTCGGTGACAGGATGCCGGGCCGAACATTTCCTTATTGATGAACGTGACCGGTTCATTGCCGTATCCGAGCGAGATGCCGCAGGTCGCAGGCAGTTCAGCCAGCAGTCCGTTGGCGATATACCCGCGCCGGTTTTCACCGCAATCGCTGTAAGGGTCCACCGTGATCGCCACCGCTCCGCCGTCATAACAGAGGGCGGAAATCGGACAGGGGGCGCGGTCGGCACGGAACTCCCACAGCGGCGAGGAGAGCGGGCTTTCGTGTGGCACATCCGTCAGGTTCGGGAAATGGCCCGCTTCACTCTCGGCCAGCGCGTTATCGCCATGGATGTTGGCCGGGATGAGATGGAAGACCCCACCTCCCGTTTTCAGGGAGAGCCGGAGCCGCGCCCGGGTTGGAAACGGCGACTCGATCTCAAGCCGGTAGGCGGTCCATTCCTGTTCCGGCTGCAAGTAGAGCCTCCCCATCACTCCGAACTCGTGCGCCGCCTCCAGGCATCCACCCTCCTGCTGTGTCCACGGCAAATCCTGCCAGCACCCCCGCCAGTCAAAGGACAACAGAAGGTCGTATAGCTCCGTATCGAGAGGATCTTTCATTAACGAGTTCCCGTGCCGAATGAATTATGCGCCTGGTTTTGGAAAAAAATTGCGCGGCCGCTTTTGCAAATCCCGGCGGCATCCTCCTCCAGATTCGCCGCCACCGGGGCCTTCATGCGCAC
>JBILDG010000206.1:0-3955 GCA_044352715.1 Chthoniobacterales bacterium
CAAAGGTTTCACAGCGGCCAGCACCGCGGTGAGCGCCGCCGGTCCGACCCAAGTCCACCAGAGCCAGCCCGCCACGCATGCCACATCCGGCGCGCGCCCGTAGTCGGCTGACAAACCGACCGGCCACAGAACTTTCCATTTATAAAAAGCCAACGCATCCGCGGCCACCAGCGGTCGCATCCACACGGGCACCAAACCGCGGGCCAATTCTGCTGCCCATTGGGCTTGGCTTGTCAGGATCACCCACAGAATGCCGATGGCGATCCAAGGACCAAGCGTGGTGACCATTGTGCGCCAGTTCCAGCGAAACGGATACCAGGCAAGCAATGCTGCGACGACCGGCAGGGCAACGCCAGCCGGTTTGGCAGCCAACGAGGCGACGTAGAGAATTGTGGCCCACGCCCAGCAGGTCCGCGTCGGGGTGTCGCGGCTGAACAGCACAGCCAGTGCAGCGAGACCGAGACACCCGCCGAGCACATCGCGCAGTCCCGAAATCCAAGCCACGGGCTCCGTTTGCAACGGGTGCAGGGCAAAAAACCCTGCGCCCAGCGCGGCTGCGGTGCTGACTACTCTTTCTCCTGCATGGGGGAAAAACTTGCGGGTCACGCGCCGCAACAGTGCGAAAGCCAGCATGGTGGACGCGGTGTGCACGAGGATGTTGGCCCCATGGAACCACGCCGCGTTGAGTTCTCCTGCCGTGACTGGTAGCCCGGCTGCCGCTCGGGAAACCGCCGCGAGGCCGGCCCATATCGTATAGGTCAGCGGAATGTAAAGTTGCTGATAGGGCCCCACCCAAAACGCCCCGATGCCTTCCCACGACAAACTCGTCAGATACGGATTGGCATGCACGTGGATGTCGTCATCCCAAAATGGAAAAAACGGAAAACCCGCCGTCACGCCGAAAACGAGGACCGTAACGGCAGCTGCCGCCAAGCCCCATGGCCAGACCGACTGGGCGGTGTTGCCGGAGGAATGCATCAAGGCCGGTAATTTGACACTATTGCCGGAGGTGAATCAGCAAAAAGAGCTTTCCATCCGTTCTGTTTCCGATTTCAAGATGCTTCTCAATCCAATCAACCAAATTATGTCCCGCCTCCCCGTTATTCTCTCCAGTCTGGCTCTTGCCGGTGTTGTCATTCTCTTCGTTCTCCTCCTTGGCCAACGCAGCACCGACCGCGAGTTGCGGGCCATGGTTTTGAACGAGCGGGCCAATGTCGCTCTCAATGCGGGGGCGGCGGCCGATGCCGAAGCGCTGCTCTCCGAAGTTTTCAGCCTCAACCCGGAAACGCCCGGTCTCTGGCGTCGTCGGGCCATTGCCCGCATGATGGCCGGACAAAACTTCGAAGCGATCACCGCGGCGCGCGAGCATTTGCAGCAAAATCCCAACGATACCGGCATGGCGGCGCTCATGGGGGCAGCCCAGATTTTGACCAAAGACCTCGACGGAGCGGATCAGACTCTCACGGCTGCGCTGCAAACCGCCCCGCTCCAACGCGATCTCGTGCAGAACCTCTCCGAATTGCGCCGCCTGCAAAAACGTCCGGCCGATGCGGCCAAGTTGCTTGACGAATACCTGGCGGCCAACCCCGAGGACGGTTTCTTCCAATACAAGCGTGCCATGGCGGATGTGGCCGGAGATCTGCCGGACAGTCGCCGCACGGAAATCAAAGAAGCCATTGCTTCGGGCAACGCCACCGGCGGAGTTTACGTCGTGGCGGCGGCGATTGATTTCCGCGATGGAAAAGCAGATGCCGCCCGCGAAAAACTGGAGATGGCCAACTCACGCTCCACGCCGCAGGACCTCCGCACGATGCTGGAGGATGTGTTCTTCCGCGACCACATCCAGTTCAACCAGCCGGGAGCTGCCGCCACACCCTCAGCCACGCCGCAGTTGTAAGGCTTAAGCTGGGACGGGGGCGAGGTCGCCGGGAAGGGTGCCGTCGTTCTTTTTTTCCTCGGCGGGAGTCGCGGGAGCGGTTTCGGACGGCACTGGCGGCGGGGGCGGTTCGCGATGCGGTGGATTTTTCATTTCGCCGTGCTCGATGAGGTCGCGGATCTGTGAGCCGTCGAGGGTTTCCCATTCGAGGAGGGCTTTGGCGATGAGGTCGAGCTTTGAGCGGTTGGCTTTGAGTAACTCGGTGGCGCGGGCGTAGGCTTCATCGATGAGCATTTTCACTTCGGCGTCGATGGCTTGCGCGGTCGATTCGCTGTAGTCGCGCATGCGGCTGAAGTCGCGGGCGAGGAAGAGGTGCTCGTCGCCTTCGCCATATTCGATCATGCCGAGTTTGTCGCTCATGCCCCACTGGCAGACCATCTTGCGGGCGATGCCGGTGGCTTGCTTGATGTCGCCACGCGCACCGCTCGTCACGTCGCCGAAGACGATGTCCTCGGCCACGCGTCCGCCCATGATGACAACGAGGTGGTCGAGCAGTTCTTTGCGGCGGGTGTTGTATTTGTCCTCCTCGGGCAGCCACATGGTCGAGCCGAGGGACGGTCCGCGCGGGATGATGGTCACCTTGTGCAGCGGGGCGGTGTGCTCGAGAAGTTCGAGCAGCAGGGCATGGCCGGCCTCGTGGTAGGCGGTGACTTCTTTTTCTTTCTCGCTGATGGCCATGCTGCGGCGCTCTTTGCCCCAGCGGACTTTGTCACGGGCTTCCTCGAGTTCGCGGGTGGTGATGGCTTTGAGTCCTTTGCGTGCGGCAAGAAGGGCGGCTTCGTTGATCACGTTGGCCAGCTCGGCGCCGGAGTAACCCGGTGTGCCGCGGGCGATGACGCCGAAATCCACGGAGTCGGCGACTTTCACTTTTTTGGAGTGAACCTTGAGGATTTCCTCGCGACCGCGCACATCGGGCAGATTGACAGTGACTTGGCGGTCGAAACGCCCTGGGCGGAGGAGCGCGGGGTCGAGGACGTCGGGGCGGTTGGTGGCGGCGATGATGATCACGCCGTCCTGCGCGTCGAAGCCGTCCATCTCGACGAGAAGCGCGTTGAGCGTCTGCTCGCGCTCGTCGTGTCCCCCGCCCATGCCGTGTCCGCGGTGGCGTCCGACAGCGTCGATCTCGTCAATGAAGATGAGGCACGGCGCACTTTTGCGACCCTGTTCGAACATGTCGCGGACGCGCGAGGCGCCGACGCCGACAAACATTTCGACGAAGTCCGAACCGCTGATGCTGAAGAAAGGGACGTCGGCCTCGCCGGCAATGGCACGAGCGAGAAGGGTTTTGCCGGTGCCCGGAGGGCCGACCATGAGAACACCTTTAGGGATGCGGCCGCCGAGCTTCTGGAATTTTTTGGGGTCTTTGAGGAAATCGACAAGTTCGGAAACTTCTTCCTTGGCTTCCTCGACGCCGGCGACGTCCTTGAACGTGATCTTGTTTTTGTCACGGGCCATCATGCGGGCCTTGCTCTTGCCGAAGTTGAGCGCGCCTCGTCCGGCCATTTTGATCTGCGAGCGGAAGATGAAGTAGAGCAGGACGAGAAAAAGAAGGATCGGCAGGAATCCAATAAGGGTGGTGGCGAGGAGATTTGACTCGGCGCGCACGGAGGCCGTGATGCCGGCTTCCTCGAGCTGTTTCTTGAGCGATTCACCGTTGAAGCTGGTGAAGACGGGTGTTTTGAACGGCACGATGCGCTCTTCCGGTTCGGTCGCGGGCGGCACGGTGACCATTTTGCGGTAGTAACCGGACAGAGTTTGCGTGGGGCGTCCGTCCTCGACGATCAGTTCGAGGGGGCGTTCCGCGGTGGAGACGATTCTCTTTTGCTCGAGCAGTTCGGAGAATTTCGGATAGCTCAGCTCGTCCACTTGGGCCAGATTGCCCCCGCGAAAGATGAAGGCGCCACCAATCAGGGCGAAAGCCACGGCAAAAAGCAGCAGGCCGCGCCAGTTGAATTGCGGATCGGGGTCACCGCCGTTCGGGCGGCGATCTTTGGGTGAATTAGAATCTTTGGGCGTCAC
>JBILDG010000207.1:0-3954 GCA_044352715.1 Chthoniobacterales bacterium
AGGAATACCGCGAGCGCCGGGATGAGGTGGTGCTGAAGCGGCACGGTATTGATCCGGCGCAGCCGTATGTGCTGTTTGTCGGCCGCATCACCCGCCAGAAGGGGATTGTTCATTTGGTGCGGGCGCTAAAGCACCTTGATCCGGGGTTTCAAGTGGTGCTCTGCGCCGGGGCGCCGGATACGCCGGAGATTGCCGCGGAGATGAAAGCTGCCGTGACCGAGGCGCAAAGAGAGCGATCCGGAGTGATCTGGATCGATAAGATGCTGTCGAAGGAAGAAATCATCGCGCTTTACTCCGGGGCTGAGTTGTTCGTTTGTCCGTCCATTTACGAACCCTTCGGCATCATCAATCTCGAGGCGATGGCTTGCGGCACGCCGGTGGTGGCCAGTGCCGTGGGTGGCATTCCGGAAGTTGTGCTGCACGGTGAGACGGGCTTGCTGGTGCCGGTGGAGCAAATGAAGGTGGCGCCGTTTGAGCCGGTCGATGCGGAGAAGTTCGCCCGCGACCTGGCGTCCGCCATCAACGAGATGATGCGTGACGAGCCGCGGCGGCGAAAAATGGCCGAGGCCTCGCGCCGCCGTGTCGAGGAGCAGTTCAGTTGGAGCGCCATCGCTCACCGCGTTGTGGATTTATATCGCGAAGTGTGTAGTTGATGAATTTGTCTCCATCTTGACGCGGACCCATATGCCCATATTGTGACCCATATGAAAACCACGCTCGAACTACCTGATGAACTGTTTGCGCAAGCCAAGGCTGCGGCTGCGAAGCGCAAGACAACGTTTCGGGCCGTAGTGGAACATGCCCTGCGCCGTGAAGTCGGTCAGGGGAAGGTTGAACAGTCGCCCTATTTCCGTATCGGGCCGGATGGCATCCCACAGATCCTTCGTCAACCCGGCACCGGTAAAGTCCGAGTGACTTCTGCGATGGTGAGGGATTTGATGGAAGAGGAATAAGACAACTGTGGTTCATCTTCTTGATGTCAATGTCCTCATCGCTTTGAGCGACGAGGCTCACGATTACAACCGTCGCGCTGTCGCTTGGTTCATGCAAGATCCGCAGCGGGCTTGGGCGACTTGTCCGATCACGGAGAATGGCTTTGTGAGAATTATCGGCCATCGCAATTATCCCGGTTTTTCTGGAGGGACATCTGCGGCATGCCAGTTGCTGGGAGTCTTGTGTTCACTGCCCGGGCATCAATTCTGGCAGGATAGTGTGTCACTGCGTGATCAATCTTCTTTTGGATCCATGCCTGATTCCAAGCAACTTACCGACCATTACCTGCTTGGTTTGGCGGTCTCGCGGAAAGGGAGATTTGTGACATTTGACCAACGTATGGATGCTTCGCTGATTACTGGTGGTACGCGTGCTCTGTTTTTGATTCCCTGATTTCCCAACGATGAAAACATTTTCTTCCGACTGTGTGTTGTCCGCGCGGGCGACTTTGGGTGAGGGGGCTTGCTGGTTTGCCGACGAGCAGCGGCTTTACTGGGTGGATATCCTCAACTGCGAGGTGCATCGGTTTGATCCGGCGACGGGGGTCGATGAGGTGCGCAAGATGCCGTGGCATGTGACCTTGGTGCAGCCGACAACGCGCGGAGATCTCGTCCTTGGCACACGGGACGGTATCGCACGGATGGATTTCGACAGCGGGAAGTTTGTGCTGCTGTGCGATCCGGAGGCGGACGTGCCCGGCAATCGATTCAATGACGGCAAGCCCGATCCGTGCGGCCGCCTCTTCGCCGGAACCATCGCCTACGATGGGTCGGACAAAAAGGCGGCGCTTTGGCGAATCGAGCCGGATTTGAGTTTCACGAAGTTGATTGATCAGGTGGGCAATTCCAATGGTCTCGGTTGGTCGCCGGACCAGAAGACGTTTTATTGGACCGACACCAAGACTGGTTGCGTGTTTGCGTTTGATTACGATGCTTCGACGGGTGACATCCGAAACCGTCGCGCGGTCGTCGAGGTGGACAAATCGATCGGCCGACCCGACGGCCTTGCGGTCGATGTGGAGGGATTTCTCTGGACCGCGCTCTGGGCTGGTCACGGCGTGGCGCGGTGGAATCCGGCGACCGGTGAGATGGTGGCCAAAGTGGAATGTCCTGCGGCGAATGTCACGTGTCCTGCCTTCGGCGGCCCGAACCTCGATACTCTTTATTTTACGACGGCGCAGAAAGGTCGTGACGATACCGAGCCTTCACCCGAACCCGAAGCCGGTAACATCTTCGCCGCCAAAGTCGGCGTGAAGGGGATGCCGAGCTTTGCGTTTGCCGGTTAGCGAACTTTCTCCGCCTCGCCGGTCATGGGAACGAAGCGGACGGGGAGGACGGATTGTTTCTCGATTTGTTCGTCATGTTTGCGGAGGAGGATGAGTTGTTGCTCCATGCCGCCGCCGACGGGGATGATCATGCGTCCGCCGTCGCGGAGTTGGGCGACGAGGTCGGGTGGGATTTGATCCGGTGCGCAGGTGACGATGATGGCGTCGAACGGCGCGTGCTCGGGCCAGCCGCGGTAGCCGTCGCCGTGGCGAACATGGGCATTTTTGAATCCGAGGCGGGCGAGATTTTGTCGGGCCAGTTCGGCGAGAGGTTCAACGATTTCGACCGTGTAAACTTCCGCGCCCATCTGCGCGAGGATGGCGGCTTGGTAGCCCGAGCCCGCTCCGACTTCCAAAATCTTCTCACCCGGTTGCGGGCGGATGGCTTCGGTCATGAAGGCGACGATGTAGGGCTGGGAGATGGTTTGTCCGTGTCCGATCGTGAGCGGGTAATCGGCGTAAGCCTCGTGACGGAGCCGGGCAGGGATGAATTCGTGGCGCGGGACGGTGCGCAGGGCTTCGAGAGTGGCTGGGTCTTTGATGCCGCGAGCTTCGATTTGTTCGTTCACCATGATGGCGCGCTCATTGTCGGCGGAGGCGGGTGCGGTGTTGCTCGAGACGCCGCAACCGGTAACGCACAGGAGCAGGCAGGCTTTAGCCCAATGCGGGATCAGCTGCCACGGGAATATTATCAACGGTTTCATCCGGACCATGAGCGGCAGTTTCGTGCCAAGTGCGGATGGCGGCAAGTTCCGTGAGATCGTTGACTTGTCCGAAGCGGCGGCGGAGTTCGCGGCTGGAGGGAAGTCCGCGGGAATAAGCCATGAGACGCGAGCGCATGGCGTGCATGCCTTTTTCAGTTTTGCGCCAGCGGGTGAGTTCCTGCCGGCAATGGTCTTCGATGAGATCCCAGCGATCGGAGAGTGTCGGCGCCGGGGGAGCATCCTCGCCGCGGAAGGCCGCTCGGATTTCCTGAAAAATCCAAGGTGTGGTCATGGCCGCACGACCGATCATGAGTCCGGAAACAGGCGCGTGACTCCAACGTCGGAGAGCGACTTCAGCGCTGGTGATGTCGCCGTTGCCGACCACGGGAATTTGCACGGCCTCGGCGACGGCGGCGATGACGTCCCAATCGGCTTCGCCGGAATAGCCTTGGGCGCGGGTGCGTCCATGCACGGTGAGGCGCCGGATGCCGGCGTCTTCGAGGTGGCGGGCGTTATCTGCGGCGTTGATCGACTGGGCGTCCCAACCGGTGCGGATTTTGGCGGTGACGGGAAGCGGGGCTGCCGCGCGAACGACCGCCGCAGCGATGGAGGCGAGCAGTGTGCTATCGCGGAGGAGGGCGGAGCCGCCATTTTTGCAGACCACCTTGTTGACCGGGCAGCCGAAGTTGATGTCGATGAAGTCGGGTTGCACCCAATCAATGACGGCGCGGGCGCCGCGGGCGAGTTGGTCCGGGTCGGCCCCGAAGAGTTGCACGCCGAGCGGACGTTCCTCCGGCGCAAATTCGACGTAATGTTCGGTGCGTTCGTTGCGGTGCATGATGCCCTCGGCCGAAACAAACTCGGTCGTGAGCACCTCGGCGCCGCGATTTTTGCAGATGCGGCGGAAGACGGAGTTGGTCACCCCGGCCATGG
>JBILDG010000208.1:0-3938 GCA_044352715.1 Chthoniobacterales bacterium
TGATTTCCGGCGGCGTGGCGGGAGCTGGAACCTATGCCCTCGGGCGGGCGGCCATCGCTTACTATATCGAGGGCAAACGACCGATGCGCTTGTCTGGCAAATGGCTCCACGGTTCACGGCAGACGCCGCAGATTCGTTGACCATGAGACTGCTTCTTATTGATGGTCATTACTATGCCTACCGGTCGTTTTTTGCGATCCAAGGTCTGACCAACTCCCGAGGCGAGCCGACTAATGCGGTCTTCGGTTTTGTAAAAGCTTTGCGGAAAATGCTGGGCGATGTGAAAGCGGATGCAGTTGCGGTGGTCTGGGATGCGGGTTTGCCTGAGAGGCGAATGGAGCTTTTGCCCTCCTACAAACAGCAGCGAGAGGAAACCCCCGGCGAGCTTGAAGTGCAGTTCCGTGTGATCGAACAGGCCGTAGCTGCTTTGGGGGTCAGCAACGTCAGGCTGGTGGGGCATGAAGCTGATGATCTGATTGCGTCTTATGTCGCGGAAGCCCAGCGCATGGGAGTGGGTGAGGTTGTTGTCGCGACCAATGACAAGGACATCTACGCGATTGTCCGCGAAGGGGTCTCCATCTATTCAACCAACAAAACTGACCACGGCGGATCTCCAGAGGGTTTTGCGCTGCTCGGACCGGTGGAGGTCGAGGCCAAATGGGGGGTGCCGCCGGAAAAGATACCGGATGTGCTCGCGCTCACGGGCGATGCGGCGGACAACATACCCGGAGTCGCCGGGGTGGGGCCGAAAACGGCGGCCAAATTAGTGCGTGAGCATGGCGGTGTGTCCGCGCTGATCTCTGATCCGGGAGCCGTCAAAAATGACAACTTGCGGTCTAAAATAGCCGCATCGGTTGGGCGTCTGCGCGACAATATGGAGTTGGTGCGCTTGGATGAACGGTTGCCATTGCCGCTACCGATCGATGCGATGATGATCAAACCCGATCCGTCAGCGATGGCTGACTTGGCGCGGCACTGCGAATTCCGCAGTTTGCTGGCTGAGTATGAAAAAATTGCAGCGAAGGCATCCACGCCCTCCCAAGGGGAACTTTTCTGAATCACTTTGTCCTCATTGCCAAACGGTTGTGCCGTGGCATGATCGAGACACTATGAAATATCCAGCTCTCATCGTCTTTGCTGCCCTCATTGTGTCGGTCTCGATCCTCTCCGCCCAGGATGCTCCGCTGGATTGGAAGATGCTCTCCACGGAGTTTTCTCAAGACGCTGCTGCAGCCCAGGCAAAGTATCAGGGTAAAATGATCACAGTGACCGGCCCGGTTTCCGCGATCGCGGCGGGTGACATGACAGTTGATGACCCGTCGGTCGCCGTGACGCTTTCGACCACAGATGGACCGGGATCTGTTGTGAAATGCTTGTTTGAAAACGAGGACCAGTCGAATCGCACGGAGCTCTACGTTCCGGGGGATAGCAGCGAGGTAATTCAACGCAAACGGGATGCGTCAGGTAATGTTCTCTCGTCCGAGCCGCTCATCCAAACCGGTCAGGTGATCGTCGTCAGCGGATCTTTTCTCGGCTACCAAGCAGGCAATATTGTCCTGCAGCACTGCCGCATTCTTCCGGGAGCTCAGTAAGAAATTTGTCCGCGCCCGGCAGTCACAAGTCCTTTGCGCTTGTCGTAAACGCGTTTGCTTAGTTTTATACCCCCCTGCATATGATTGTTACGACTGCACAACTCTTCAAAGTGGCTTACGGCAAATACGCTGTCGGCGCCTACAATATCAATAACATGGAACAAACCCTGGGTTTGTTCAAAGGCTGCATAGATAGCCAAGCTCCTTTTATTATCCAGCTCTCCAAGGGCGCCCGCAAATACGCAGACAAGCGGATGCTCGAGGCGCTTATTCGCACGGCCGAAGATATTTTTCCCGATGCTGTTTTCGCTGTTCACCTCGACCATGGTGACGAAGAGACGTGCTACGACTGTATCGACTCCGGCTTTTATAGCTCGGTCATGATTGATGCGAGTCACGCACCTTTTGAAGAAAACATAGCCATCACCAAGCGCGTCGTTGACCGCGCCCACGCGAAGGGTATCAGCGCCGAAGCCGAACTCGGCATGCTTGGCGGAGTCGAAGAGGACATCCATGTTGATGAAGGTCATGCTTGCCTGACCAATCCGAAGGAAGCCAAAGAGTTTGTCGAGCGCACTGGTTGCGATTCGCTGGCTTGCGCCATCGGCACAAGTCACGGTGCTTACAAATTCAAAGGCCAGCAAAGCCTGCACTTCGATGTGCTCAAAGAAATCCAAGAGTTGCTTCCGGGCTTTCCGCTTGTCATGCACGGCAGTTCCAGCGTCCCGCAGGATGAGGTCAAGCGCATCAATGCGGCCGGGGGCCAACTTGATGAGAGTGCGCGGGGAGTGGATGAAAACGAGTATCTTCCGGCAGCCAAACTTGGTGTGACCAAAGTGAATATCGACACGGACGGTCGTCTCATCTGGACCCGCGTCCACCGCGAGTTTTTCCATGAAAAACCGGCGGAGTTCGATTTTCGCCCACCAGGCAAAATTTTTGTCGAGGAATACGCGAAGTTTATCGGTCATAAGAACAAGATGCTTGGCTCGGCCGGCGAGTTGCCTGCCGTAAGAAAAGCACTCGGCGTTTGATCCCATTGTCCGCCTATGCCCCCGAGCAGCGGCGAGATGCGAAACGAGATCCAACGCGTTCTCTTTGATGAGGCGACGATCGCCGCTCGTCTCGATGAGATGGCGGCGCAGATATCGCGCGACTTTCTTGGGTGCGAGCTCACCGTGGTCGCTGTTCTCAACGGCAGTGTCATGTTCGGGGCTGACTTGTTGCGCCGTCTCGCTATGCCGCTGCGATTGGACTGTTTGAGTGTCTCCAGCTACCACGGAGCAAGCAGCACGGGGGTTGTGACATTCAATCAGGTTCGTTTGCCCGATGTGGCCGGCCGGCATGTCTTGTTGCTCGACGACATCCTCGACACCGGTAACACCCTGCACGCTATCCGCGACAAACTGATGAAGGAGGCCCATCCGCAGGCCATCAAGGTCTGTGTGCTGCTACGCAAAGATGTGCCCCGGGCGAGGGAGTTGGAGGCGGATTATGTCGGATTTGATATCCCCAATGAATTCGTGGTTGGCTACGGACTCGATTACATGGAGCGATTCCGCAATTTGCCGTTCATTGGAGTCATCAGCTCGGACGCTATTGCCCGATACATTCCTTAATCTTCGTGATCGATGTCTGAAACTGACTGAACTTTCCCCTAGAAATACGACGGCTTTGGATTTTTTACGTATCCCCAGTGGCTGTTGTCGGGCGCAGCTTAAGCGTTTTCAACAGTTGCGCACCGGGAACGACTCCGTCCGGTTGTCCGGCTCTAAGGTTTTCATGATCAGCCCTTGATGGAATGGGCGGGATGAAGTGGTCCGTCAGGAAGAAAACGTAAGACAAAGACCCAAAGACCCACGGTGAACAACGCGCTCAAAGCGATGAAGATGCCGATATTTTCGGGAAAATCAGGAAACGGGACGAAAGTTCCGTAAAGTGCCAACGCTGGGGCGATCATGGCCGTTGGAAAGATGATCCAGCGCCACCAAGATATGCCTGACTTGTTGACTATCATGAGCCGCAGGGCGCCCAAAGCCAGGGCCGCATAGACCAGCACGAGGAGGAGTGCTTGGGCGGTGGCCGCGACAAACAGCGTTTCAAAGCGTTTGTCTCCGGGCACAAGAAATCCGCCCAGAACAGTCAGCAGTGCACATACAAGGACAACCGTGGACGCCGTTCTGGGCGAGCCGTTTTTGTTTGTATCGGCCCAGCTCCGGTGCAAGAGGCGGTCGCGCGACAAGGCGAAGATACCGCGTGAGGCCGCTACGGTGAAACCGATGCAGGTCGCGGCGAAATCGACAAGCACAGCCACACGAATCCACAAACCGGCCCAATATCCCAACA
>JBILDG010000209.1:0-3935 GCA_044352715.1 Chthoniobacterales bacterium
ACATCCGCAACGCCATGCTCGGTCGCAAGTTGGGCAAGCGCTTGGTGATGGTCGTCGAGAAAATCGAGGAACTGACGCAGGTCATGACTATTGCCAAATCACTCGGGGTCGAACCGTGGATCGGTGTGCGGGTGCGACTGGCGACCAAGGGGGCCGGCAAATGGGCCACCAGCGGAGGTGAAGATGCCAAGTTCGGCCTTTCCACCGCGGAATTGGTTGAGGCAAGCGAGTTGCTCCGTCGCGAGGGGGTGGCGCATTGCCTCAAGCTGGTTCATTTCCACGTCGGTTCGCAGATACCCGATATCGGGACAATCAAGCGCGCCGTGCGCGAGGCGGCGCGTTTCTACGCTAAGCTGCACAAGCTCGGGCATGAGCTGGGATATCTGGACGTCGGGGGTGGGTTGGGCATCGACTACGACGGCTCACGCACCACGTTCGACAGTTCGGCCAATTACACTCTCTACGAGTATGCGCGGGACGTCGTCTCCGCCGTGCAGGAAGTCTGCGATGAGGAAAAAGTCGCGCATCCCGTGCTGGTCAGCGAAAGCGGTCGCGCCATCGCCGCGCATCACTCCGTCCTCGTGGTCGAGGCCTTTGGCTCGATCGAGAAAGTCTCGCGGGGTCCGGAGGTGACCGCGGCCAAGGATGATCCGTCGATCGTGCAGGACATGATGGATATTTACGCAAAGCTGGGCACAAAGCACCGGCTGGAAAGTCTGCACGATGCGCAGGAGATCCGCGAAAAAGCCGATTCCATGTTCGGTCTGGGCCTGCTTGATCTTCCGGCCAAGGCGAAGATCGAAACGGTTTACTGGAGGATCGCGGCCAAAGTGGTCGAGTTGTTCCGGGGGGTGCGCTACGTGCCGGAGGAGGTCAAGGAGCTTGAGATTTCGCTCGGTGACCAAGTGCTCTGCAATTTCTCCGTGTTCCAATCTTTGCTCGACCACTGGGCCTTGGGCCAACTTTTCCCGGTGATGCCGCTGCACCGTCTTGATGAGGCGCCGGATCGCCAAGCCACGCTGGTTGACATCACGTGCGACTCGGACGGCAAGGTGGCCCGCTTTATCGACCTGCAGGATGTCAAATCGACCCTGCCGCTGCACCGCACCGAGGAGGGTCAGCCTTATTACATCGGGTTTTTCCTCGCCGGGGCTTATCAGGACATCATGGGCGACATGCACAACCTCTTCGGCCGTGTGAACGAGATGCATATCTTCCTCGATGAGGATGAGGACCACGGCTACTACATCGAGGAAATCATCGGTGGCAACACGATCGGGAATGTTTTGGCTCTGACACAGTGGGAAAAAAGTGAACTCGCCCGCCGGATCAAAGTGCAGGTGGACGCGGCCATCAAACAGGATCGTTTGAAACCCAACGAGGCCATGCGCCTCCTCGATGAATACGAGAAAGCCCTCGAAGGTTACACTTACCTGAACTGCTTCACGGCCAAGAGTTAACCACTCGCGCCCGGGCGGATGGTCGCCCGCAGATCCGCGTCCTGGCGGAGCGCATCAACAACCGATGGGTAGCGAGGGCTCCATCCGGTCGAGCGGAGCTTGACGTTGCTAACCCTTTTGCCGGTCGCGGGACGCAGAGTGTCGGGATGCTGCAGCAGTCCCACCGACTCTAGACGGATGGCTTCTGCCAAGTCGCATCGCCGTGCCGAAGAGTCATCCACCGCATTGAAAGTGCCCGGCAGGCCTTTTCGACCCACGTGAAAAAGGGCAGAGGCCGCATCGTCACGGTGAATATGATTGGAAAAGGCATCGGGAGAACCATGGGGCAGAGGTTGTCCGGCCAGTGCGGCTTGGATGAAGCGCACCCGCCCCGGCCCGTAGATGCCGCCCAATCGGATGACGGCTCCGCCTGCGGTCAAGGCCAGGTGTTCGGCCTCCAACAGCACGTCTCCGGTGGGTGTGCCGCCGGTGGGTGACTCTTCGGTGACGACCGACCCGTCATTTTGCGGGTAAACCGAGGTGCTGCTGGTGAAGATGCAAAATCCCGGCTGCAGGACCTTTTGCAGGTTCTTGAGGGTTTCCACATACGTGAGCCGATAGGCGGCGGCATCGCGTCCGCCATGCCCGCTCAGGCAGTGAACGAGAACGTCCGGTTGTCCGTAACCGGAGAATTTGGTCCGGAGTTCAGCGAGCCACGAGGCATCAGCGGCCAGCACCGCGTAAGGTTTGGCGGAAAGACGTGCGGCCGAATCTGCTGACGATACGAGTGCCGTGACCTCCGCGCCGGATTCATAAAAAAAATCCGCGCATCTTTCACCGGTATAACCGCAACCGGCGAGGAAGATGCGCGGACGTTGGCAAGAACTTCTCAGGACAGACTGAAGCGATGCTTCATTTTGGCGCGTTTGGCGTTGGCTTTCGCTTTGCGACGCGACTTTTGGGTCGGTGTTTCGAAAGCGCGCAGGCGGCGCACTTCATCCATGATTCCTTCGGTGTCCAATTTGGCTTTCAACCGCTTGATGGCGCGGTCGATGGACTCTCCTTTGCGTACGATGACTTCTGGCATTATTGCTCACATCCTTTCTAGTAATAGCCGATGGGAGGAAAGCGTAGGGGGCGCAGCTGGAGAACGTCAAATAATTCTTTTATTCATTGATCAACAACGACTTATAAATTTTTTGGCCGTCCATAACGATGATTTTTTGGTCAAACGCCTGCCGTTTCGGGGTCCCCCAAGACCTCACGTTTGATGTTTTTCCCGGCGCGTTTCGACCACCAGAGAACAATCGGCGAAGCCACAAAGATCGATGAGTAGGTGCCGACCAGCACACCGATGATGATGGCGAGGGCGAAGTCGCTCAGCACGGGACCGCCGAGGAAAAACAATGCCGCCGTCGCCAGCAGCGTCGTTCCACCCGTCAGAATGGTGCGGCCGAGTGTTTCGTTGATGCAGGCATTCATGATCGAGGCCACCGATCCGCGGCGTCCGGACCGCAAGCCTTCGCGCACGCGGTCGAAGACGACAATAGTGTCGTTGATCGAATAACCGGCAATGGTCAGGACCGCGCCGACCATGACGAGTGAAATTTCCCGACCGAGCATGGAAAAAACACCGATGGTGATGATCACGTCGTGCAAAAGAGCCACAATGGCGCCCAGCGCGAAGGAAAATTCAAAGCGGATCGTGACGTAAATCAGGATGCCGATCAGCCCAAGAGTGAGAGCAAAAAGAGAGCGCCCGGCCAATTCGCGGCCCACGCGCGGGCCCACGGTGTCGTTCTGCTCGATCGTCCAACCCGCCTCGGGCATGTCTTGCTGGAGGCGTTCGAGAATGGTGTCCGCGGTATTGAAGCGGCTTTGCACGGTGATGAGTTCGCGGCCTTCCTCCATAGCGCTTTGCAGGGTGCTTTCACCCACACCGGCGCCATCCACGATGCGTCGCACCTCGGCCAAGGTCACCGGTTGCGATGTTCCCAACACGAGCAAATCACCGCCGGTGAAATCGACGCCGAAGTTTTTCTGTCCGCGCCAGGCAAAGAAACCGATCGATCCGAGGATCACTACCAGCGAGAGGGCGAGGGCGAGGCCTCGTTTGCCGAGGAAGTCGATACTGCGGGCCGGAATCCAGTTGAGCATGCGGAGCTTTTTCAACCCGAAGTTTTCCAGCATGAAACCGAAAGTGGTGCGCGTGAACAGCAGGGCCGAGAACATCGAGGCCATGATGCCCAGCGTCAGTGTGATGGCGAAGCCCTTGACCGGGCCGGTGGCTTGCCAGAAAAGAATCGCCGAGGTGATGAGCGTGGTGACGTTGGCGTCGAAAATTGCCGAAAAGGCTTTGTCGTAGGCCGAGCCGACCGCGGCGGCAAGCGACTTGCCGGCCGCCATTTCTTCGCGCAAGCGTTCGAAAATCAGCACGTTGGCATCGATGGCCATGCCGATCGTGAGGATGATGCCGGCAATACCCGGCAACGTCAG
>JBILDG010000210.1:0-3882 GCA_044352715.1 Chthoniobacterales bacterium
GAGAAATTTCCCGATGATGCCTTCGCCCCAGATGAGGGGGAGGAAGGCGGCCACGGTGGTGCTCACGCTGCCGAAGACCGGCCACATGACTTCACGGGCCCCCCGCACAGTTGCTTCCGTCGCGCTCTCGCCAGCTGCGTAATGGCGGAAAACATTTTCGCCGGTGACCACGGCATCGTCCACCACCATGCCCAAAGCCATGATCATGCCGAACAGCGAGAGCATGTTGATGGAAAATCCCCCGAGGTAGAGCACGAGGAAGGTGCCGGCGAACGAGAATGGGATGCCGAAGGCGACCAGCAGCGCCAGACGCCAATCGAGAAAGAGCAGAAGCAGGACGGTGACGAGGAGGAGCGATTGGATGCCGTTCTTCATCACCGTCTCGATGCGGGTGTTGATGTATTTGGTCGAATCGCTGACGACCTGCGTTTCGATTTCCGGTGGCAGGGTGGCGGTTTCGGCGGCGAAGACGCGCCGGGCTTGGCGGACTGTTTCAATGACGTCGGTGCCGCGTTTTTTGATGATCGTGTAGGTGACGGCGGGGCGGAGGTTGGTGCGTCCGTAGGTGCGGGCTTCTTCGGTGGTTTCTTTGACGGTGCCGATATCGCGGATTTTGACCGTGCGTCCATCGGGGCGCTTCATGACGGGGAGGTCTTCGAGTTGCGAGGCCTCGGTGATTTCACCGAGGAGGCGGACGACGCGTTGTCCGCCCAGAGCGTCGATGCGGCCGCCGACGACATTGACGTTTTTCGCGGCCACGGCATCCATGACTTCGGCGAACGAGAGGTTGGCGAGGCGCAGCTTGTAAGGATCGATTTCGACCCAGACCTCGCGGCGTTCGAGGCCGTCCACCAGCACCTTCGAAACGCCCGGCACGAGTTTCAGCTTTCGTTCGATCTCGTCGAGCACGGACCGGATTTTCCGCACGTCGAATCCTGGCGGGTATGACACCGTGAAGGTGACGAGCGGGAAGGGGATGTCGAACTCCTCGATGATCGGCGGTTCCGCCGATCGGGGAAGGTAGGCTTTGGCTTTGTCCACCGCTTGGCGGACTTCGTTGAGGACGGGCTGGATGTCCTCGATGTTGGCTTCGGCCTCGATGAAGATGTTCGAAAAATTATCCTGCGAAATGGAGCGGATCTCTTTGATTCCCTTCACATTGCCCAGCTCCTCCTCGATCGGGACGGTGATGGTGCGTTCGATGTCCTCGGGTGCTCCGGTGGTGGGGTCGAGGGTGGTGATCTGGATGAAGTTCGTGCTGACGTCGGGAAAAAGGTCGCGCTGGAGTTGCGTGAACGCGGCGTTGTAGCCGGCAAAGATCACGACCAGCGTGAAAATATTGACCGCCACGCGGTTGTTCACGCTCCAAGACGCCATGCTCATGCGGGCAATGTAGTCGCCGCGGCGCGCGGCGGCAACGGCGCGAACGGCGGAGACTTTCCTCGGGCCGAACTGTTCCCTATAGTGCAGCGCTTATGACCGATTTGCCGGAAAAATTGCGGGAGGGACGCCGAAGCGGCGGTTTGTTGGAGTCGGCGCAGGCCAATATCGAGGCTTTGCTGGCCTCGCAACCGGCGGAGTTCGAGCGCGAGAGCATTGAAGAGTTGGTTGCGTCTGGGGATTGGCCGGAGTTGAACAACCGTTTTTTCCGCACCCTGGCGTTCGGCACCGGCGGGTTGCGCGGCAAAACGATCGGGGCCGTGTTGACGCGGGCCGAGCGGGGCACGCCGCAGGCGCTGGATCGTCCGCAGTTCCCCTGCACGGGCACCAACGCGATGAATTATTACAACATCAGCCGCGCCACGCAGGGTTTGGTCGGTTACGTGAAGGAGCACGCGCGGCGCGTGCAGTTGCCCCGACGTCCGCGCATCTGCATCAGCTACGATACCCGGTATTTTTCCCGCGAGTTTGCCGACCTGACGGCCCGGGTGATCACGGAGCTGGGCTGCGATGCTTATGTTTTTGCCGAGCCGCGACCGACCCCGGAACTGAGTTTTGCTGTGCGCCAATGCGGGGCCCAGGCGGGGATCAATATCACGGCCAGCCACAATCCGCCGGCCTACAATGGATACAAAGTGTATTTCGAGGATGGCGGCCAAGTCGTCGAGCCCCATGCCTCGGGCATCATTGCCAAAGTGAACGCGGTCAAGAGCGCCCACTACGAGCCGGTGCCCCCGGACGAGCGGGGAGTGCGGGTGACGCTGGGGCCGGAAATGGATGCGGCGTATCTCGAGCGTTTGGAGACGGTGGTGCTCGACCGGGCCATGGTGGCGCGGGAAAAGGATTTCAAAACCGTCTATTCGCCGCTTCACGGAGTGGGCGCGTCGATCGTCATGCCGCTGCTCCAGCGGCTGGGTTTCCATGTGACGGCCGTGCCGGAGCAGCTCGTGCCGGACAGCCGTTTCCCAACCGTCGAATCACCCAATCCGGAATATGCGGAGGCGTTGACCATGGCGATCGCCTTGGCAGATCAGTCCGGGGCGGACTTGGTGATGGCGACCGACCCCGACGACGACCGGATGGGGGTGGCTGTGCGTAATCGCGAAGGGCGCATGGAGTTGCTGACCGGCAACCAGATCGGGTCGATGCTGGCGTTTTACCGGGCGCAGCGGATGTTCGAGGCGGGACTTCTCAACGAGACCAACAAAGCGCGCGGCGTCATCATCAAGACTTACGTCACAACCGATTTGCAGAAGGCCGTGGCGGAGCACTTCGGTCTGCGGTGCGTGGAGACTTTGACGGGGTTCAAATACAATGCGGCCAAGTTGCGCCAATATGAGGAAGCCATTCCGGCGGAGCTGCGCGCCGGCTATGCGCAACTGTCGGAGGAGAAAACGCGTGCGCTGCGGCTCGAGCATTCGTCCCTGCTCGTGATGGGCGGCGAGGAAAGTTACGGCTACACTCTCTCCGACTTCGCCCGCGACAAGGATGCCAACGCGGCTGTGGCCGGCTTTGCCGAGGTGGTGGCTTATGCCCGGTCCCGCGGGATGACGGCGGTCGAATACCTCGAGGAAATTTTCGCCACGCTGGGCGTCTATCTGGAGCGCGGCGAATCCCTGGTTTTCGAGGGAGCGGAAGGGGCCGCGCTGATTGCCAAACTGGCCGACTCTTACGCAGCCGATCCGCCGGCGGAGATCGACGGTTCACGGGTCGTGCGGGTGGAAAATTTCGCACGAGACATCATCCAAGACGTCGAGGGCGAGCGCATTCCGGCCGAGGCGATGATCATTTTCTCGCTGGCCGATGGACGCCGCGCCGCCGTGAGGCCGAGCGGCACCGAGCCCAAGATCAAATATTACATGTTCGGTGTGGAGAAACCGCAGTCCGGCCGCAAGATGTCGGCTGCCGATGTGGCGTCGGCACGGGCGCGGGTGTCGGCGTCGTTGGACAAAATGTGGGATTGGCTGCACAATGATGCCCTGCGCCGGACGGCGTCTTGATCTGAAACCGTGAAAAGCTTTCTCCAATTTCTGCTTTTTGTCCTGTTGATTACGCTGGCTTTGGCCGGTCTTTACTCATGGAAAAGCGGCCACTTTGAAAACGGCCGTCCGCCGGCTGCCCCGGAAGACGCGGTGCTACCCAGCGTGAAGCCGGTCCTCAGCAGTGCGTCGATCCCAGGATTGGCGGCTCTTGACGAGGAGTTCACCAAGGTGGCTGAGGCGGTGATCCCATCCGTCGTCAGCATCGCGGCGCGCCGCGGCGCAACCGTGGATCCACGCGAAGAATTGCTGCGGCAGTTTTTCGGTTTGGGCCGTCCCCCGCAAATGGAAAGCGTCCCGCAGGGCACAGGCGTGATTGTTTCCACCGAAGGGCACCTGGTGACGAACCTGCATGTGATCGAAGGGGCGTCGGAAATTCTTGTGAGCTTGAGCGACGGTCGGC